>JALYKJ010000032.1 GCA_030774845.1 Verrucomicrobiota bacterium | reverse complement strand
GTATTCCACTCAGCTCCCGTTTTACGACTTCGTTGACCCGCAGCATGCGATGTTTCATGTGGCCCTTTCATCCCGTTAGAGTTTTTGGGCCATAGCTTCGAGCTGATAGCATTCGATGATATCGCCCACCTGGTATTCACTGAAATCGCCGAGCTTAATACCGCATTCCAGTCCGGAGCGGACCTCTTTCACGTCGTCCTGAAAACGGCGCAGTGTTGAAAGTCCGCCGTCGTAAACCGGCTGACGTTTTCGAATGACACGCGCGCGACCAGTGCGAGCGATGCGGCCGTCGGTGACCAAGCAACCCGCTACGATTCCTCTGCTCAGTTCGAACACTTGTTTCACTTCGGCATGACCGAGGACGGTTTCGCGGAATTCTGGCTCAAGTAATCCGGCCATCGCGTCTTTGATCTGATCGAGGAGTTCGTAAATGATGCTGTAAAGCTTGATTTGAACGCCTTCGCGTTTCGCGGCCGAAACAGCCACGTTTTCAACTTTGGTGTTGAAGCCGACGACAACTGCGCTCGAGGCGCTCGCGAGCAAGATGTCCGACTCCGAAATCGGCCCGACCCCGGCATGAATCATTTCGAGATCCACTTTTTTGCTTTCGATTTGTTTCAGCGCGGTGGTCAACGCCTCGACCGATCCCTGGGTATCGCATTTCAAAACGAGACGAAGAATTTTTTTGCCCGCGGCTGATTCAAGCAAAGTTTCGAGGGTCGCACGTTGCGGAACGGTCAATTTCTCGGCGCGTTTCGCCTGCAAACGTTCGTCGCTCAAAGTTTTTGCGGCGCGCTCCGATTCCATCACCAGAAATTCGTCACCGGCATTCGGCAAACCGGTAAATCCGAGAACTTTCAGCGGCATGGAAGGGCCTGCTTCTTTCACCGGCTTGCCGCTGTCGTCGATCAGCGATTTCACTTTGCCCGAGTAATCTCCGCAGATGAAGGGCTCGCCGACTTTGAGCGTTCCCATTTGCACAATCACGCTCGCCGTCGGTCCGCGCCCGGGTTCCACTTGCGCTTCAATCACAGTACCGCGGGGCGTGGCTGTCGGCGACGCTTTCAAATCCATCACTTCGGCCTGCAACAGCATCATCTCGAGCAGGTGATCGATGCCGGTGCCGCGCGTCGCTGAAACTTCGCAGACAATAGTTTTGCCGCCCCAATCTTCCGGACTCAGGTCGCGTTCCTGGAGCTGCTTCTTCACCTTGTCGATGTTCGCCGACGGCAAATCGACTTTGTTGATTGCCACCATGATCTCGACATGCGGCGCTGCCTTGGCGTGATTGATCGCTTCGATTGTTTGTGGCATGACGCCATCGTCGGCGGCGATAACAAGGACGACAATGTCGGTCACATTCGCACCGCGGGCGCGCATCGCGGTGAAAGCGGCGTGACCGGGCGTGTCGATGAACGTGATCTTGTGTCCCTTGTGATCGACGGTGTAAGCGCCGATGTGCTGAGTGATTCCGCCGGCTTCGCCCGCCGCGACGCGCGTTTTTCGGATGGCATCCATTAGCGACGTCTTGCCGTGATCGACGTGGCCCATGAAAGTGATGATCGGCGCGCGGGGTTTGAGTTCCTCTGCTTTTTCAATGACCGGTGGTGGCGGCGCGATGACGACTTGCTCCACCTTGTGCACGCCCCCGCCTTTTTCGCGGCGCTCTTTTTCGAGAACAAATCCGTGGCTCTCGGCGATCTTCGACGCTATGTCGGGCTCGATCGTCTGGTTGATGTTCGCGAAAATGTTGAAGTTCATCAGCTCGGCGATGAGCTGATGCGGTTTCAAACCAAGCTCGACCGCAAGTTGCTTCACAATGATTGGCGGCTTGATGTGAATGACGTTTTGTGCCGGCGCCTCGGCTTCAGTTGGAGCCGTTTCAACGATTGCTGCTCCGTCAGTAGTCGTTGTCGGTTGAGCCGGTTCTGGTTTTCTGGGCGCCGGCGCTTCCAACGAAGCGCGGATGCGCGAGATTGGCGGCAAAACCGTTGTTTTCTTTTTAATCTCGCCATCCGCTGTTTTTTTCTGCGGATGCTTTTTGTCGATTAGCGAGACGCTTTCGACCGGCGCGCGATGCGTCGCGCTTGGTTTTGCGTGAGGCTTTTCTTCAGCGGCGCGATGAACCGGCGCTTGCGCATGCGCTGGCGCGTGAGTCGGTCTCGGATGCGCTTCTACTTTCTTTTTCGGAACCTTCGCCTTGGCTGGGGCAAGCTTATGCGTGGCAACTGGTTTGCGGGCTGCAGTTTTTTTTGCCGCTGTTTTCGATTTTGTTGCCATTTCAAAAAATTACTCATGGCTCAAGCCCCTTGAGCCGAGCCCGCTTCTTGCGTTACATCCTGTTTATGGACGGCGTCGTGAATTTCACGCGCCTTTGCTTCGTCCACGCTAAGGATGTCTACCAAATCTTGAACGTCGGCGGCGTGCAAGCCTTCCAGATTGGTGAAGCCGGATTTCACCAGCACCACCGCTTGCTCTTGCGTAATCGGTAACGCTCCAGCGAGCGTCTGCGCTGCTTGCGCGACCTTCTGTTCCACCGCTGTTGTGGCCGACGTGTCTTTATCAATGTTAATTTCCCAACCGGTGAGTCGTGAAGTCAGACGCGCGTTCTGTCCTTTTTTCCCGATCGCCAGGGAAAGCTGATCTTCATCGACCGAAATCTGTGCACTTTTTTTCTCCGGATCGAACCTGATGTTCTTCACTTTCGCCGGCTTCAGCGCTTCGAGAACGAACTCCTTCGGATCTGAGCTCCAACGGATAATGTCGACCTTTTCGTTGTTGAGTTCGCGCACAATGTTTTTGACTCGCGATCCGCGCATGCCGACGCAGGCGCCGACCGGATCCACTTTTTCATTCGCGCTCCAGACTGCAATCTTCGTGCGATAACCGGCCTCACGCGCGATGCCACGGATTTCAACGGTGCCATCGGCAATTTCGCTCACTTCCAACTCAAAAAGGCGGCGAACAAAATTCGGATGACTGCGCGAGACAATGATCTCGGGACCGCGCAATCCATTTTCGACAGCGACGACATAGGCGCGGAGGCGGTCGCCGACATTGTAATCTTCCACGACCACGCGTTCGCGCTGCGGCATAATGGCTTCAAATTTTCCAAGATCGAGAATCACGTCCGAACGATCGAACCGACGCACGGTGCCGCTGACGATTTCGCCGGCGCGGTCCTTGAATTCTTCGTAAATCATTTCCTTCTCGACCTGACGGATGCGTTGCATCATCGCTTGTTTGGCGGTTTGCGCGGCGATGCGTCCGAAATTTCGCGGCGTCACTTCCATCTCAACGATGTCGCCAATATTCGCGTCCGGTTTGATCCTGCGCGCTTTGGCGAGCGCCAGCTCGTCCTGCGGATTTTTCACGTCGTCAACCACGACGAGATTGGCGAGGGCGCGGATGTCGCCTGTTCGCGGGTCGATGTCGATCCTCAGATCACGGGCGGCGCCGACGCTTTTCTTCGATGCCGAAAGCAACGCAGTGGAAACCGCTTCGAGCAGGATTTCGCGTTTGATCCCGCGCTCCCGCTCGAGGTAATCCAGCATGGCAATGAATTCAGCGTTCATAAAACATCCAGTCCGCAGACCAAAAGGAGTGGGACATCGTTTCCCACTCCAACCGGCGCGGACTAGACGCTGAACTTACCCTTCTCGAGAGAGAGCGTCAAGCTGCGGGGTTGAACGACGCCCGCGGAACGTCCAACATTTCAACTTCCATGACCTCGCGCGCTGGTAGCTTGTTGATCGTCACTCTTGTTTGGGCCGCGCTTTATTTCCCGGCGCTCGGCTCCCTTGCCATCAAAGGTGAAGAAGGCCGTCGAATTTTGCCCGGAATTTCAATGCTCGAAACCGGCAACTATCTTGTGCCGCAAGTTGGTGGTGAAACCTACTTTCGAAAACCGCCGTTGATCAATTGGCTCGTCGCCGCATCATTCAAAATCTTCGGCCACCAGAACGAATGGACCGCGCGCATGCCTTCGGTGATTAGCGTGCTTCTGGTTGCGATCTCTTTTGTAACTGTGGCGCGCGCCAGGTTGGGTCCGCGTGGATCGACAATCGCCGCCCTGATTTGGCTGATTAATGCGGGAATCATCGAGAAAGGGCGACTCATCGAAATCGAAGGACTTTACGTTTCACTTTGCGCGCTCGCGATTATTTTCTGGCTGAGTTTCTGGGAACAAAACAAATCTGCATGGCTGACCTGGACCGTGCCGTTCATTTTCCTTGGTCTTGGCTGGCTGGCCAAAGGCCCGGTTCATCTTTTGTTTTTTTACGGCGTCGTGATCGCGGTCCTTTGGAAAGAGCGCAAATGGCGAGCGTTGCTTCATCCGGCGCATTTCGCCGGCATTGTCGTGATGCTTGGAATTTTCGCGGCCTGGGCGATTCCGTTCCTGCAAGCGACCGGGCATGCCACCGCGACCACGAAATGGTCGCAGCAATTCACCGGTCGACTGCGCGGCACGGATTTCGAACTCGGCCGGTGGATTTTCAACATTCCGCACGGCGTTCTTTACCTTCTGCCGTGGGTAATTTTTCTCCCGCTGGTGCGATTTGAAAATTTTGCGGCGGAAAAGGATCGACAACTTGCGCGGGCGCTGGCTTGGGGCGCGCTCGTTCCGTTTGTCATGGTCGATCTTGTGCCGGGATCGATTCCGCGCTATGCGATGCCGGCCCTCGTTCCGGCAATCTGGCTGCTCGCAATGACACTGTCGGAAGAAAATCTGCGCTGGCCGCGATGGCTCGGCGGCAAATCGTTTTCTTTTGAGGCGCGTCGCCGGACGATTATCGGCATCGTCGTTCTGGCCTGCCTTGCCATGTGGACCTACGCGATTGCGGTCGTCCCGAAAATGGACCGGCGGCAACGAATCAAAGGCCTCGCCGTCCAGATTGAAGCGGCGATCCCACAATCGGAGACTGTCTACGCCCTCGATCCAAATTATCAGCCGATCTTTTTTTACATGCGCTCGAAACTCGTTTACGCGAGCGAGATTGAGGAAGTGCCCAGAGACGCGCGCTATTTGCTGGTGCGCCCCGAACGGGAACAGGAGTTACTGGAAAGCAATCGTTGGGAGCCCCGCCGGCCGCATCGCATCATGCGTTCGACCGACTACCGAAAAGAATCGATCTTATTGCTGAAGATCGATTGAGCGGTGGCATTGACACTGCTTTAGGTTCGAATTAGTTAGCATGCTAACTAATTTGCCTTGAACACCGATGTCGATGTATTCGGTCCGCTTCTGCACGGCACCGCCCGTGCCTGGCGGCTGAAATTGGACGAGCGCCTCAAGCCGATGGGTTTAAGTCAGGCCAAGTGGCGGACCCTCATGCATTTGTCCATCGCGCCGGGACCGTTAACTCAGGCCGAAATTGCCGCGCATCTCGGGATTGAAGAACCGACGCTGGTAACGCTTTTGCATCGGCTGGAAGGCGATCGTTGGGTAGCACGCAAGAATTCGGCGCAGGATCGTCGTTGCAAGACGGTGCATTTGGCCCCCCGCGCTCAACGTGTGATTGAACAAATCAAGAAGGCGGCGTTCCAACTTCGACACGAATTGCTTGATGATATTCCGGCATCGGAACTGCGCACTTGCGTCCGGGTGTTGGATCAAATCCGGCAGACGGCGGAGAAGGGGAATGGGAGCGCAAAACACAACGGCGTGCGAAGGGCGCGAGTTGGAAAGAACGGCCAAAACTAAGATGGGTATTCGATTAGGATCAGGGAATGGAGCGTCCACGGAGGTTCACGAGACGAGGAGAGTGAAAACGACCGGCGACAGAAAACAGCGAATCCCGCGTTGGGGTATTTTCCTTTTCGTCATCCTCGCGGCGTTCGCGGTCGCACGCACGTTGCAGCGCGGAGTGGCAACGGCGAAAACGAACCAGCCGCCGGTTCGGCCGGTGCTGGTGGCAAAAGTGATCAGCAAAGATGTGCCGCTTTATCTCGACGAGATCGGCACCTGCGCCGCGTATGAG
>JALYKJ010000031.1 GCA_030774845.1 Verrucomicrobiota bacterium | reverse complement strand
GGCAACTGCCGCTCACCGTGAGTGAGATCAGCCTGATGCTGCGCCTCGGCTATTCGAGCAACTCGCTGATGCAGGAATTATCCACGCGACACTTCGCCGATAGCGTGGATGAAACCAAAGAGAACGCGCTCATCAAAGCCGGCGCTTCTGCGGAATTGATCGCCGCACTGAAAAGCGGAATCTATTCGCTCTCGCCCAAAAAAACCGCGGTTGTTCAGCAACAAATGGCCGTCGCTGAGCAACGTCGCGCCGAACAGGCGGAAGCAGACCGTAAATCCGAAGCCGCTTATCAGAAGGAAATCGCGCGTGAGCGTTCGGCCAAACCCACTCCGAAACTGGACACCGGTTCGGATGCGATTTCTCAATTTCTCAAAGGCGATTTGGTTCAATGGCATAACGGCGTCGTCGTTCATGCCGACGACACCGCTTTGGCGAACAAAAAACTGATCGCCTTTTATTTTTCGGCCCACTGGTGTGCACCGTGCCGCAAATTCACGCCGCAACTGGTCGATTACTACAACCGCGTCGCGGCACAGCATCCCGAATTCGAGATCGTCTTTTACAGTTTCGATAAATCGCCGTTCGCGTTTGAAACTTACATGCTCGAAACAAACATGCCGTGGTTGGCGATCGATTTCGCGAAGCTAAAAGGCAAAGAAGTGCTCGCAAAAAAAGCCGGCAACGGAATCCCATCTTTAGTGCTGGTCGATTCAGCTGGCAATGTGATCTCGAGCAGTTATTCCGGCTCACAGAATTTCGGCCCGCCAAAAGTCCTGGCCGACCTCGATGCAATCTTCGCCGGTAAAGCGCCGGCCCGATTGGCTGCGGCGCAATAAACGCAGTTGCCGACAACTCTTGAAGCTCGTCTATTTTGTCGAGCATGGGAAGAGACTCTGTCGCGGAGCGAATGGCGCGGCTCGGCCTGCGTGATGTCGATCTTGAGGAGACGTTCACGCGGTCGGGTGGACCGGGCGGCCAAAATGTAAATAAGGTGGCAACGGCGGTGACATTGCGGCATCGGCCGAGCGGCATTAGTGTGACCGCGCAAGATTCTCGTTCGCAGGCGCAGAATCGCAAGCTCGCGCGGCAACGATTGCTCGACGCGATCGAACGAGCCCAGCGAAAACGACGCGCACTCGAAATTGCCGAGCGAGAAAGAGCGCGCCGCCGCAGATCGCCGCGTCCAGCTGCGCTCAAACGAAGAATTCTCGAGTCGAAACGAAAACGCAGCGAGCTGAAAAAACATCGCGCTAAGATCGACATCTAGCCTGCCGCCTTGCGTCCGGCATTGCCCGGCTAATTAAGTGCGATTCGTTACATCTATCGAAGCGGTTTGGGACGAAGTAATTATGTAACGATGATTCACACTATGAAAAAACTTCTTATTCCTTTGTTTTCGCTGCTGATTGCTGTGTTCCTGAGTTCTTGCGCTCACGAGCCGACGTCGACTACGACCTCGACTACCACTCGCGAGACGACCGTGCAGCAGCCGACTACGCAGCAGACGACAACGACGCGCTACTAATTTGGAAGTTTCTTCCCGCAACGAGAAAAGGGCACGCGGCCGCGTGCCCTTATTTCTTTAAGCTTTTTCAGGCGCAGCAGCTTCCGCGCTCTGCGCTTCCTCTTCTTCCGCCTGGCTGACTACCGGCGCGACGGCCTGCAATTTTTCGCCTTTGCGCAAATCCATTAATTTCACGCCCATCGTGTTGCGTCCGGTTTCGCGGATTTCTTTGACCCGTGTTCGAACCATTTGACCTTTGGTCGTGATCAACATGATCTCGTCACTCTCGCGCACGGTCAGGGCGCCGACCACATCCCCAGTCTTCGCGCCAGTTTTCATCGTGATGATGCCTTTGCCGCCGCGCTTTTGCTTGCGGTAATCATCGAACGTCGTGCGTTTGCCGATACCATTTTCTCCAGCGACCAGGAGCATCGCGTTTGGATCGACAATCGCGATCGCAATCACCCGATCTTTTTTATCCGGACGAATGCCCCAGACGCCAACCGTGTTCCGTCCTTGATCGCGCAACTGCTCTTCATGAAAGCGCAGACTCATTCCTTCTTTCGTGATCAGAACGAGCTCGTTGTTTCCGTTCGTAAGCTTAGCGTCGATCAAGCGGTCGCCTTTTTCAATTTGGATAGCGATGATGCCGCCTTTGCGAACGTTTCGATAATCGGAAAGGTTCGATTTCTTGACGATGCCCGACTGTGTCGCAAAAACGATGTGGAGATTTTCGTCCCAGGTTTGATCGACCGCATTCGGGCCGACGCCCGATTTCTTCGATTGGATTCTAATGGTCGCGGCGATTTTTTCGTCCGGTCGCAGTTCGAGAATATTGGCGATCGATCGGCCTTTCGCCGCGCGGCCCATCTCCGGGATTTCATAAACTTTTTCCACGTAGGCGCGTCCCGATTCCGTGAAGAACATCAGGTAGTCGTGCGTCGTCGCGGTGAAAAGGTGTTCGACGAAATCACCTTCTTCTTCCTCGGTCGCGCCTTCGCGGGTGGACATGCCGATCACGCCCTTGCCGCCGCGGCGCTGCGCGCGGAACGCGCTTACGGCCGTGCGCTTGATGAAACCGCCGTGGGTGATGCTGATGATGCAGCCTTCGTTGGCGATGAGATCCTCCATGTTGATCTCGCCTTCATCGACCGCGAATTGAGTCAGACGCGGCGAGCCATGTTTATCCCGAAGCTCGCGCAGCTCTTTTTTGATGATCGTGAAGACGCGCTGCTCCTTGGCAAGAATATCGCGCAAATCCTGGATCGTCTTGATCAGCTCTTTGTATTCCTTGTCGATCTTGTCCCGCTCCAGACCCGTCAGCTGATACAAACGAAGATCAAGGATCTGATTGGCCTGATGTTCGCTGAAAGCGTAGCGGCCTTCTGTTAGACGCGCCGGATTACGAATGAGAATGCCGATCTGCTCGACCTGCTTTTTAGTAAACTCGAACGCGAGCAGTTTGATTCGCGCCTCGTCGCGATTGGCTGATCCGCGAATAATTCGGATGAACTCGTCGAGGTTGGCGAGCGCGATGAGATAACCTTCGAGAGTCTCGGCGCGTTCTTCGGCCTTGCGCAATTCGAACCGGGTCCGCCGCAAGACGACTTCGCGCCGATGTTCGATGTAAGCCGCGTTCGCTTCCTTGAGTGACAGCAGCTTCGGCCGGCCATGATCGATTGCTAGCATGATGACCGCGAACGAGCTTTCCATCGCGGTGTGCTTGTAAAGATTGTTAATGACGATCTTCGGATTGGCGTCGCGTTTCAGCTCAATGACGACGCGCGTGTTCTCATCCGACTCGTCGCGGACCGCCGTAATCTCGCTTAGAATTTTTTCGTTCACGAGATCGGCGATGCGCTCGACCAGCGTGGCGCGGTTCACGTTGAACGGAATCTCGCTGATGACGATCTGTTCTTTCCCGCCCTTGATTTCTTCAACGCCGGCTTTGCCGCGCACTTTCATGCTGCCGCGGCCGGTCTCGAGGTATTGGCGAACACCTGCCGTTCCCAGAATCGCGCAGCCGGTCGGGAAATCCGGCCCCTTCACGTGTTTCATCAGCTCTTCGAGCGTGATGTCGGGGTCGTCGATCTGCGCGCAAATGCCGTCGATCACTTCGACCAAATTGTGTGGGGGAATATTGGTCGCCATTCCAACCGCGATCCCGGTGCCGCCGTTAACGAGAAGATTTGGGAATGCGGCTGGAAAAACAGTTGGCTCAGTGCGCGTCTCGTCGTAGTTCGGGACGAAGTCGACCGTGTCCTTGTCCATGTCGACCATGAGCGCGGCGCCGAGATGCGTCATCCGCGCCTCGGTGTAACGCATCGCTGCGGGCGGATCGCCTTCGACCGATCCGAAATTGCCCTGACCGTCCACCAAGCGCTCGCGCATTGCCCACGCCTGCGCCATGTGGACGAGGGTGGGGTAGATTACCGCTTCGCCGTGTGGGTGATAGTTACCGCTCGTGTCACCGCAAATCTTCGCGCATTTCCGATGCTGTCTGCCCGGAAAGAGCGACAGATCGTGCATCGCGTAGAGAATTCTGCGCTGCGATGGTTTGAGTCCGTCACGTGCATCGGGCAACGCGCGCGAAATGATGACCGACATCGAGTAGTCGAGGAACGACCTCGACACTTCCTCGGCAACATTGATCGGCTCTACTTTTTCGTTCGCGTTATACACAGAGAAGTTGCCGATCTAACGAGTTGTCGATGTTAGACGTCTAGGTTCCGCACGTTGAGCGCGTTGTCTTCGATGAACTGGCGGCGCGGCTCGACCACGTCGCCCATCAAGATCGTAAACATTTTGTCGGCATCGACCGCATTGTCGTCATTCAAATCGACCTTGAGGAGTTTGCGCTTCTCGGGATTCATCGTCGTCTCGAACAATTCTTTGGCATTCATTTCGCCGAGACCTTTGAAGCGTTTGATCTGCACACCGCGGCGACCGATTTCCAAAATCTTCTCCAGAATTTCAGGAATCGAGAAGAGCGGATGCGAAGTGGCTTTTTCGCCTTCGCCTTCGATTAATTCGAAAATCGGACGATCGCTCGCCGCGTAGTGATCGACTTTCAAACCTTTACGCGCGAGCTCAGCGATAATTTTCTGGATCGCCGCCGATTCGTGCAGCTCGACCAGTTTCGCGCGGCGCCGGACGCCATTGGTTTTCGCGGTCGGCGCCTGAGTATCGCCCAGCGGCAACAACTCTTGCTCCATCTGGGTGTCGAACAAATTGAGATCGAGGTTCGACTCGTGAAACTTCCGGACCGCTTTCTCGTCATGAAAATAGTGGACGGTCTCATCGTTCCCCTCCCGGACTTTGACGAGATAGGTTGGGAGCTTTCCGGACTTGGAATTGCGCTCTTCCAGATAAGCCTCGAAATCGCCACCGTGCCGGCGCACGACTTCGCTTAGCTTGGCCAATTTCTCGAGCGATTCGAGGATGTCCTTGAGTTGCGCTGCGGTAATTTCTTTGTTGTCGGCGAGATTTTTCAGCTTCACGTCCTCGGCGCCGAGTGAAATCAGGATTTTGTTCAACTGCACATCGTCATCGACGTACTCTTCGCGTTTCTTGCGCTTGATTTGGTAGAGCGGCGGCTGCGCGATGTAGATTTTTCCGGCGCGCACCAGCTCGTTCATCTGACGGAAGAAAAACGTCAACAACAGCGTTCGAATGTGCGATCCATCGACGTCAGCGTCCGTCATGATGATGATTTTTCCATAGCGCAGCTTGGACATATCGAAGCGGCCTTCATCTTTGCCGTTTCCATCTTCACGTGCTTTGCCGATCCCAGTACCAATCGCTGTGATCATCGCC
>JALYKJ010000030.1 GCA_030774845.1 Verrucomicrobiota bacterium | reverse complement strand
CGATCCAAAATCGCAGCCCCGAGTCCCTGCCCAGGAACTCGTTCTGCAACGATAAGATCGACATCGACCGCGTCGAGCTCGCGCAAATGACGAAACAAATTCGCGGCCGCTTCGCGCAGATCTTGGTGCTCGCTTAGATTTCGGATCGCCGCGAAGCGTTTGTCGTTCTTGATTGGATTCCACGCGAGCAATGCACAGCGTTGATTCGCCAGAGGCGTAAACGATTTTAATTTATCAACAATGCGCAACGGCGTCTTCGGCGCGTAATGCGACGGCAATTGTCCGGGCGCAGAGATTTTCTCGCGCTCTGTCGTGATATCGACTTTGGCGAATGCGGACAATTGCTCCGACGTGATCGGGCCCCGGCGCAAGATGTCGATCTTGCCCGCGCGGACTGTGACGATGGTCGATTCAATTCCGTGCGTCGTCGGGCCAGCGTCAATGATAAGCGGGACGTGTCCGTCGAGTTCGTCCAGAACGTGCTTTGCAACCGTCGGACTGATGCGGCCGAAGCGATTTGCACTTGGTGCAGCGAGCGGTTTTCCAAATGCCTGAACGATTTCCGTGAAAACCGGATGTGCGCTGATCCGGACTGCGACTGTGTCCAAACCCGCCGTCACAATTTCCGGAATAATCTTGCGCTTCGGTAAAACCATCGTAAACGGGCCTGGCCAAAATTTCTCGCCGAGCTGCAGAATCAATTGTCGATCTTGCGTGGGGGACTCGACAACGTTCTCGAGCCAATTCTGATCGGGCAGATGAGCGATGAGTGGATCGAAACGAGGCCGGCCTTTTGCTTCGAAAATCTTTGCGACCGCAATTGGGTTCAGGGCATCGGCGGCAAGTCCGTAAACCGTTTCCGTCGGCAGCGCGACGATTTCGCCTTTGCGCAGCAATTCAACCGCCGCGTTACGGTCGGTTGAAATCTCTGTCTTCACTTCGGCAATTTCGCGGAGAGAACGCTCTCGGATTGCTTCTTGCGGAACGCTTCCAACTTCCGCCAAAGTTTTTTGTCCGACGTCGCGAGGATGGCCGCGGCAAGAAGGGCCGCGTTCTTGGCGCCCGGATCGCCAATGGCGAGTGTGCCAACTGGAATGCCGCCGGGCATTTGCGCGGTGGACAAAAGCGAATCGAGACCGCGCAATGCTTTCGATTCAATTGGCACGCCGAGGACCGGCAAACAGGTATGACCAGCAATGACGCCGGCCAGGTGTGCCGCGCCGCCGGCGCCGGCAATGATCACCCGCAATCCGCGGTCGGCCGCGTTGCGTGCGAATTCTGCGGTCGCATCGGGCGTCCGATGGGCTGAGAGCACGCGCGATTCGTTAGGCACACCGAGGTCGTCGAGCGTTTGGACAGCGTGGCGCATCGTGTCCCAATCGGATTTGCTCCCCATCACGACGGCGACCAAAGATTTCGACTGCGGCATACCGGAGTTTGGTCGGGCAGCGGTTCATCGCAACTTCTTTTCAAGTCACGGCTTCGACGGCATATTGCAATGTGAACGTGGCCAAATCTATCGTGCTCATTGGAATGATGGGCGCTGGAAAATCTTCGGTCGGACGTTGTCTGCAACGCCGGACCGGATTGGCGTGTTTGGACATCGACGAAAGGGTCGCGGCAGAATTTGGAATGCTGATCCCGCAAATTTTCGAAGAACATGGTGAAGAGAAATTCCGCAATGCAGAAACTGAACTGCTTCGCAAATTATCGCCCGATAGACCGGCAATTATTGTGACGGGCGGAGGAATTGTTCTGCGAAAAGAGAATGTCGATCTTTTGAAGCAGCTCGGCACCGTCGTCTGGCTCGGTGCCGACGAGGCGACGCTTTTCGAGCGCGCTTCGCGGCGGAACGATCGGCCTTTGCTTCAAAGAGAAAATCCGCGCGCAGTCTTCTCAAAATTATTCAGAGAACGAGAATCGCTTTACGCTGCGGCAGCAGATTTACGCGTCGATACTTCCACTAAAACTCACGACGAAGTTGCGGAAACAATTTTGAACAAGGTGGAGGAATTCGCTGCGCTCCAAAAATGAATGCACCTGTAGATGTCGCTATCCACAGCGGCATAGTTAGAGGTCTGCCGCCGACGGTGGCCACTACAGCAAGCGAACTGAAATCGCATCTTATCGATTTTGCGCGCGAACTCGGGTTTGATTCCTGTCGCGTTGCCGCGTGTTCGCCTCCGGCCCATGCAGGTGAATTTGGTGATTGGTTAAGCGCCGGCGCGCACGGCGAGATGGAATACATGGCGCGCGGCGAAGAGAAGCGGCGCGATCCACAAAAGACTTTGCCGGGTGCTAAATCGATCATTGTTTTGGCGCTGAATTATTTTCAAGGGGCGATGGAGGCAGCGCACCCTCGCGCCGCTGAAGCGCGACCGGCCCGTGGGCGGGCTGGCTCCAGAGGAAGAATCGCGCGCTACGCGTGGGGCGAAGATTACCACGACGTGATCGCGGCGAAACTGGACAAGATCGACAATTTTCTGCGCGGGTTCGGCGGCAAGCAAAAATGTTACGTCGATACCGGTCCGATTTTAGAGCGCGATCATGCGGCAGAGGCTGGGATTGGTTGGCATGGCAAGAGCACGATGTTGATCGACGAAAAACTTGGGACGTGGTTTTTCCTCGCCGAAATTTTGACGACGCTCGGATTGCCGCCGGATGAAGCGGCGCGAGATCGTTG
>JALYKJ010000029.1 GCA_030774845.1 Verrucomicrobiota bacterium | reverse complement strand
AGTTTGGGCAGGGGAAGCGATGCGGCAGTTGCGTTCGCTCAAGCCGCCCGAACAACCGAAGCCGCCAGTTGGAGCTGCCAATCCACCACCGATGCTTGCTCCGTCAAATGCGGCAGGGTCGGCAGCGCCGATGCCTGGCGCACTACCAACGGCTGCGGCGCTGTCGCCTGCGGCCGCACCGACTCCGAAAGCGCAGAAGCCGAGATAGAATTGAAGGACTCCGCGCTGTCGGCACCCGGATTTTGGGACACGACGGCGCGTGTCTCTCCAAAAAAACGAAATTAGCGCTTGGAAAACTGGAAGCGTTTACGCGCGCCCGGCTGCCCGGATTTTTTCCGCTCTTTCATCCGCGGATCGCGTCGAAGCAAACCCTCGCTTTTCAGTCCGCTGCGCAGATTGGCGTCGGCTTGAATGAGTGCGCGCGAGATGGCGAGGCGCGCTGCTCCGGCCTGGCCTGCAACTCCGCCGCCGCTGGCATTAATGAAAAGATCGTAAGTGTTGACCATCTTCGCCGTTTGCAATGGTTGAAGGACCACATTCTGCAGTGGAACGCTCGGGAAATAATCTTCGAAATTGCGGCCGTTGATGTCGATCTTTCCGGTCCCCGGAGTCATGCGAATGCGCGCAACGGAAGTCTTTCGACGACCGGTGGCGATGAATTCCTGTGCTTGAGCCATAAAAATTAGTTAGGTGAGCTTGACCGATTGTGGCTGCTGCGCGCTGTGCGGATGCGATTCTCCGCGATAGACCTTGAGCTTTCGATAGACGGAACGTCCGAGCCGGTTGTGCGGAATCATTCCACGCACCGCTCGCTCGATCAGCAATTCCGGATGACGCGCACGACGCGCGCGCACGTTCTCCGACTTGTGGCCGCCAACGTAGCCGGAAAAACTCATGAAGGTCTTCTGCTCTTCCTTTTTGCCGGAGACACGGACCTTCTCGGCGTTGATGACGACCACGAAGTCACCGGTATCGACATGCGGCGTGAAAATCGTCTTCTCTTTGCCGCGCAAAAGCTTCGCCGCCTTCACCGCGACGCGGCCGAGCACCTGATCTTTAGCGTCGATCAGCCACCATTTGCGGTCGACTTCATTTGCTTTGGCGGAAAATGTCTTCATCGGCGTTTGAAAAAGGGCACGGAAGCTACTGGGCGAGGGGGTCACTGTCAACCGGTGCCCAAGAAAAAGGCCACTGGTCATTTCGCGCACGACGGCTTAATTCGTTGTCGCGATGTCAATTCCTGCCGCACAAAAAACCGCGATTCGTCCAAGGCGCGAGGAAGATTTTCCGGAATGGTATCAGCAGGTCGTGCGGGCGGCTGAGCTGGCGGAGTCAAGTGACGTGCGCGGTTGCATGGTCATTCGGCCCTGGGGTTACGGTGTCTGGGAAAACATGCAACGTCAGCTAAATGCGATGTTTCGCGCGACGGGGCACCGCAACGCGTACTTCCCACTTTTCATTCCGCTGAGTTATTTCGCGAAAGAAGCCGAGCACGTGGAAGGCTTCGCGAAGGAGTGCGCGGTCGTCACGCACACGCGGCTTGAAGTCGATGCCGAAGGAAAAATGAAACCGGCAAGTGCGCTGACGGAACCGCTCGTTATTCGGCCGACATCGGAGACAATTATCGGCGCGAGCTACGCCAAGTGGGTACAATCGTATCGCGATCTGCCCGTCCTGATCAATCAATGGGCGAACGTAGTCCGTTGGGAAATGCGGCCGCGTTTGTTTTTGCGAACGACCGAATTTTTGTGGCAGGAAGGGCACACCGTTCACGAAACTGAAGCTCAGGCTCGTGCGGAAGCGACGCTGATTCTGGAGGTTTACGAGCGTTTTGCTCGCGAGCATCTCGCGGTGCCGGTTTTTACCGGCGAAAAATCTGAGAGCCAGCGTTTTCCCGGCGCCGTCCAGACCCTGGCGATTGAAGCGATGGTGCAGGATCGGAAAGCGATTCAGGCCGGGACATCACATTTTCTTGGACAGAATTTTTCGCGGGCGAGCGGGATTCAATTCCAAAATCGCGAAGGCAAGCAGGAATTTGGTTGGACGACGAGCTGGGGCGTAAGCGCACGTCTCGTCGGCACAGTTGTGATGATGCACAGCGACGACGACGGCCTGGTCTTACCTCCAAGAATCGCGCCGACGCAAATTATGATCCTGCCGATCACGCCAAAGGAAGATACTCGCGCGCGAGTTTTGGAGGCGTGTGATGCTCTCGCGCTGCAGTTGTGTGGAAAATATTTCGCTGACTCTCCGCTCGAAGTTGAAGTCGATCGGCGCGACCTCGGCAGCGGCGTGAAAAACTGGGAATGGATCAAGAAGGGCGTGCCGATTCGGGTGGAAATTGGACCCCGCGATTTGGAAAAAAATTCAGTCGAAGTTTCCCGGCGTGATCAGTCCGGCAAAGCCAAGGAATCGATGTCGATCCAGGAATTCGCGGCGAACGCTCCCGAGATCTTGATGTCCATCCAGAAGAATCTTTACGATCGCGCGAAAAAGTTTCAGGAGGAAAACACCCGTGCGATCGAATCGAAAAAGGAGTTCTACGATTTCTTTACCGCGAAGAGTGCCAACAAACCTGAGATCCATGGCGGTTTCGCCCTCGCTCACTGGAACGGCTCGCGTGAAGTAGAAGAGCAAATCAAGAACGATTTGAAGGTGACGATTCGCGTTATTCCTTTTGGCGACGGCGAACCAGGCCGCTGCATTTTCACGGGAGAACCGAGTCGGCAGCGCGTCGTCTGGGCCAAGTCTTATTAAGCTCTAACTTATTGACGCATACCAAGCCGTCGTTTATTTCCGCTATTGATGGAATTAAAGCTCTACAGCCGTGAATGGTGTTCCTGGTGCATCGACGCGAAGGAATATTTGGAAGCGCACGGCTACAAATTCCTTGCGATCGACGTCGGTGAGGATCGACAAGCCTACGAGGAAATGAAGCAGCTCTCCGAGCAAACGTATGTGCCGACATTTGTGGCCGGCGACCATGTCATCGCGAATTTCGATACCGATCAGCTGGAAAAATTTCTGAGCGAGCATCAAATCAACCCGTAATGCTCTTCAAGCTTTTTATCCTACTCGGCGTAGGAGTTTTGGCAGTCGCCCTGCGCAGTTTTCAAAGTTCGTTCTCCCAAAAGTCCGGGGCAATCGCAATCCTCATCGTTTCCTATCTGCTGGTCTATTTTGTCACCGACAGCCACATCCTGGGGGCCGTCGCCGCAGCGTTGTGGTTCTTTTTGCCGTGGGTGGAGATTCTTACTCGCATCCGCACGTTGCGTTTGCCGAAAGAGAAACAGCTTCGCCCGAAGTCGCCGCCGTCGAGCGACACGTTCCCGACGCTCAACGAGATCACGCGCGAGATTGAAAACGAAGGCTTCGTCCACGTAAACGATGCCGGCTGGGATTGGGAAGATTACCGGCAATTCTTTCGGCTCTTTTACAAAGCGGAAGATCGCGCGCAGGCGACCATCTGCCTGAACGAGCAGCACGACCTCTCATTTTATTATTTGCGAATCTCATCGCGCGCGAGGAGCGGGATTATTTGGACGACGTGGAACTATCCGCTGTCCTACGGCTTGAAATTAACGCCGCAATTCCGGATCAATCGACAGCGTCCGGACCAATCGTTCTGGCAGCTTTATCAAAGTCACCGGGCATTTCTGCGAAAAAACAATGTCCAAATCGACGCGATCGATTCGCTTGATGAAGAACAGATCGAAAAAGAGATGGAGCGCGATTTACGCGAACAGATTGCGCACAACATCCTTAAGGGAGTGCTCAAGCAGACGCCCGAAGGCGACGTGAAATATTCCTGGCGCGGGATGATCTATCTCTGGTGCCAGTTTCTGCTCGATCTGGTGAGATTGTAATTCTTCCTCTACCGCTTCCTCTTAATCTTAATTAGAAGACGGAGACGGAGAGGAAGAGGAAGATTTTCACACCTTCATGATCTCAGTTTCTTTGTGCTTGAAATGATCGTCGATTGACTTGACGAAGCGGTCGGTTAACTTCTGAATCTGTTTTTCCAAGTCGTGCAGTTCATCCTCGCTGATTCCGCCACCACCTTTGAGTTTTTTCGCTTCATCGAGCGCGGTGTGACGATTACTCCGGATCCGAACTCGTGCTTCCTCCGCCATTTTGCCTAACGATTTCGCCAGTTCTTTGCGTCGCTCTTCGGACAATTCCGGAATCGGCAAGCGGATGATTTTTCCGTCCACTGCTGGCGTGATGCCGATCTTGGATTCTTTGAGCGCGCGCTCAATGTCCTGGACCGTGCCAGCGTCAAACGGTTGCAACACGAGCAGGCGCGATTCCGGAGTGGTGATAAGCGCAAGCTGCTTCAGTTTCATGGTCGAGCCGTAGGCCTGCACGTCGATGTTCTCCACCAGCGCGGGCGAGGCTTTGCCCGTTCGCACACCGGAAAATTCGTGCACTAGGTAATCGACGCTCTTTTCCATCGACATTTCGGCCTCGAGAAGAATGTCGTCTCTGCTCATGCGCGTTTATTTTTACTTCGACTCAGCCTCGCCGCAAACGAGCGTGCCGACTTTTCGTCCAAGCACAGCGTCGCGAATGTTGCTCGGCTTGTTCATGTCGAAAACGACGATCGGCACATTGTTGTCCATGCAAAGACTGAAGGCGGTTGAGTCCATCACCTGCAAGCGTTTCGTCAGCGCTTCCGTAAATGTGATCCGCTCGAAACGTTTTGCGTTCGCGTCGGTTTTCGGGTCGCGATCGTAAACGCCGTCCACTTTGGTCGCTTTCAAAATGACATCGGCGCCGATCTCGCTCGCGCGCAATGCCGCCGTGGTATCGGTCGAAAAATAGGGATTGCCAGTGCCGGCTGCGAAAATCACGACTCGACCCAACTCGAGATGTCGAATGGCGCGACCGAGAATGAACGGTTCGGCCACGTTTTTCATTTCGATCGCAGTTTGCACCCGCGCTTCGACGCCGATTTTTGTGAGCGTGCTCCGTAACGCCAGCGCGTTGATCACAGTTGCAAGCATGCCCATGTAATCGGCCGTCGTTCGATCCATGCCGCGGACTGCAGCGGAGGAGCCGCGCCAGATATTGCCGCCTCCGATCACAATCGAAATCTGGACACCGAGGCTGTGCACGTCTTTGATTCGGTCAGCGATCTCGCGCACGACTGATGGCGAAATGTTTTCGCGCGAACCGCGCTCTTGAAGAGCCTCGCCGCTCAATTTGAGCACGACGCGTTTGTAAGCGGGCGCCTCTGTCTTCA
The DNA here is from genome assembly GCA_030774845.1 of Verrucomicrobiota bacterium. Taxonomy (GTDB): domain Bacteria; phylum Verrucomicrobiota; class Verrucomicrobiia; order Chthoniobacterales; family UBA10450; genus AV40. Next base: position 3,559 of record JALYKJ010000029.1, on the reverse strand, counting down.
TGGCTGCGGAAATGAAACAGGAGGTCGCCCCGTTTTGAAAGCAAAATGACTGTAGCCGGTGACGTCGTCGCCGGGCCGCGGTCATCGACCGCGGCTACAGCGGAACGCCGTGCCCGCGCAGAAACTCCGCCGCGCTCATGCGCCTTGTTCCCTCGAGCTGCACCTCGCCCAGCGATAATGCATGATCAGCCGTCGCGATGACGAGTTCATTGTCCTTTCGTAAGATTGCGCCCGGCGTCCCGGGAAGATCGACAACTGAGGCGGAAAAGATTTTAAGCTTTCGATCTTCGAAGTCAGTGAAGGCGCCGGGCCAGGGATTGTAAGCGCGAATTTTTCTTTCAATACCTTTAGCTGTCTCGTTCCAATTGATGCGGCCGGCTTCGCGATTCAGTTTCGGCGCGTAAGTCGCGAGCGTCTGACCTTGCGGGATGCGCGGCGCGTTCCCTGCGGCAAGCAGACGCAAAGATTCGAGTAAGGCTTTTGGCGCGATCTGTGCGAGTCGATCGTGCAACGTCGCCCCCGTCTCGGATAGCGAGATGTCGATCTTGCGTTGAAGCAAAATGTCGCCGGTATCGAGCCCCTCATCCATGTACATCACGGTCATGCCGGTCTCCCGATCACCGGCCGCAATCGCGGCTTGAATCGGGGCGGCTCCGCGCCAGCGCGGCAAAAGCGATGCGTGCAGATTCAGACAGGCGATGCGCGGAATCTCGAGCACAGCTCGTGACAAGATTTGGCCATAGGCCATCACCACGATTATGTCCGGCGCGAGCGCGCTAATTTGATCGATCACTTCGCGATCTTTGATTCGTGCCGGCTGCAAGGTCCGAGCTCTCCGTGGCGAGTCTTCGACCGGACGGGCATTTGGCGTTTCGCCTGTCAGCGCTTTCTTGATCGGCGGCGCGGTGATTTTCTGAGCGCGGCCAACCGGCTTGTCCGGTTGCGTGACGACTCCGACTAATTCGTGTTCGGATTTTTGAAGGGCGCGCAGCGTCGGCACGCCGATTTCGCCCGTGCCGATGAATACGATTCGCATTCTCCGTTTACCGCAGCGATCGAAGAGGCGCGCTCCTGCGAGGTCGGTTGGCGAGCGCTTCGGCCATCATTTTTTCGCCGGCGGTCACTTCACGTTGTCCGACCGACGAACCGCACTCGGTGCACAGGTAATCGAAAATCTCGCGGTCGGGCAGAACTAGCAGCAGCTTTTCGCGCACGGGCGTCGTCGCCCGGCATTTTTCGCAATAAAGGCTCGAAGCTGTGAAATTCTCAAACTGCTGCGGACTCATGTTTGACGCCGTTTACGCTCGCTAAAATATCGAATAACACTTTCGCGGGCGGCTGCATCGCGTCAATCACGGTGATGCAATCTTTTGGATAATGAGTCAGGACCGGCTTCGATTCCTTTTCGTAAATGTCGAGGCGTTTTTGAATGACCTCTTCGTTCGCATCATCCAGTCGATTGTCTTTCAACGCGCGTTTCTTTAAACGCTGAAAGAGTGTTTCGCGATCTGGACAGGCGAGATGAAAAACTTTCTCAACCTCGATCAATTCCCGCATGATCTTGGCCTGATTCACGTTTCGCGGAATCCCGTCAAGCACCAAAATGTCGATGTCCGGTTTGAACTTGTGCGCGTCGACGGCGGCGTCGATCGCTTCTTTCCAAAGCTCGACTGTAATGTCATCGGGAACGAGCTGACCTTTGCTCGAGTATTCCAGAAACGCTTTCCCGACTTTCGTGCGCGTGTCGATGGAACGAAACACGTCGCCGCACGGGCAATGATAGAAGCGCGGAATCGTGCCGAGCGTTTTGCCTTGAGTGCCTTTGCCGCTGCCAGGCGCGCCAAACAGGATGAACGTGCGGTATTTCATGAAAGCGACTCGTTATACCGCACTCGCAGCGAATCGGGAAGGGAAACTCAGGCGGTTATTTCGCGGCGACCGGATCGACATTGACCCGCCGTCCGGCGCGATCGAATCGCACGTTGCCGTCAACCAGCGCGAAGATTGTGTAATCGCGGCCAAGGCCAACGTTCTTGCCCGGCAGAAATTTCGTGCCGCGCTGGCGAACAACGATGTTGCCGGCCACGACCAACTCGCTGCCGAATCTTTTTACACCGAGACGCTTGCTAACGCTGTCGCGACCATTCTTAACGCTGCCTTGTCCTTTTTTGTGTGCCATAACTTACGCTTTCTTCGATTGTGAGCCGCCAGTGATGCTTTTGATTTTCACCCGCGTCAATTTGCGGCGATGACCGACAGTTCGGTGATAACCTTTGCGCCGCTTGTATTTAAACGCGATGACTTTTTTGTCCTTGCGCTGCTCGACAACTTCAGCGGTCACTTTCGCGCCGGAGATCAGTGGATTGCCATGAGTGACGTGCTTGCCGTCGGCGAACATCAACACTTCGCCGAACGTCGCGGTCTTGCCCGCGTCGACATCGAGAAGATCGACATCCACCGTGTCGCCTTCCGCGACGCGATACTGCCGCCCGCCAGTCTTGATGATTGCGTAGGTCATAACGTGCTTTCCGGGGAGAAAAAGCCGCGCAAATTCACACGGAAGTGGGGTTCTGACAAGCAGAAAGGTAGGGCGGTTCACCGAACCGATCCGAGCCGGATTGGCGTTGCGGGCGATTGAGGTCAATCGCCCCTACCTGAAATTATGAACACTATTTCGCCTTTTGGCGGACGCGCTTCGTAGTGCGCGAGCAAATCCGCTGCGGTGCCGCGGCGAAATTCTTCGAACTTCTTAGTCAGCTCGCGCGCGACGCAGAGTTGTCGATCTGGCATAATGTCCACGCAGGCTTTGAGCGTCTTCGTGAGCCGATAGGGTGATTCGAAATAAATCGAAGTATCTTCGCGCGCGGCCGCCGCGCGCAACTCGCGTTCGCGCTGGCCGCTCTTGACCGGCAGAAATCCGCCGAATAAGAATTTCTCTGCCGAGAATCCGGAGCCCACAAGTGCGGTCGCGATTGAAGAGGGTCCCGGAATAATTGTGAACGGCAGTTCGCGTTTGATGCATTCGCGAATCAACCGCGCGCCGGGATCGGAAAGCCCCGGCGTTCCTGCGTCGGTGATGAGGGCGATCTTCTCACCGGCCCCGAGTCGCTCGACCAACTGCGCGGTGCGCATAGCTTCGTTGTGCTCGTGATAGCTAACCAGCGGTTTGTGGATCTGGTAATGCTTCAACAAAATCCCGGAGTGCCGTGTATCCTCGGCCGCGACAAGATCGACATCTTTCAAAATTTCCAGAGCTCGCAGGGTGATGTCGCCGAGATTTCCAATCGGTGTAGCGACAACGTAAAGCATTGCTTCCGGTGAATTCGAATAAGACCAGACCGTCTAACCAGAAACGAACGTATTACAGAAGGGAATATTATGAGAATACGCATTTGGATGTTGGTGTTAGCGCCGTTGGCATTGATTGGCTGTGCCGACGAAACACCGCCGCCTGTTACGACCACGACAACTACGACAACGACCCAGGAGGTAACGACCGGAGGTCCGACCGGTGCAGTCGTGACCCGTGAGGTCGTAGTGCCGCAGGCGCCGCCAACGG
>JALYKJ010000028.1 GCA_030774845.1 Verrucomicrobiota bacterium | reverse complement strand
CTTGAACGCGGCGCGAGTTTTATGCATCGGCGCGGGTGGACTCGGTTCGCCGGCGGCGCTTTATCTCGCGGCGGCCGGCATTGGCAAACTTGGCCTGGTCGATTTCGACGATGTCGATCTTAGCAATTTGCAGCGGCAAATTTTGCACGGCACCAAAGACGTCGGCCGGAAAAAATTAGACTCTGCGCGTGACCGGTTGCAGGACGCGAACCCAAATATCGAGATCGAAACGCACGAATGCCGGTTCACGAGCAAGAATGCGCTCGATATTGTCTCGGATTACGATGTGGTCGTCGACGGCTCGGATAATTTTCCCACTCGCTACTTGTCGAATGACGTCTGCGTTTTTGCGAAAAAGCCGAATGTTTATGGATCGGTGTTTCGCTTCGACGGTCAGACGACTGTTTTTGCGCCGCATCTCGGCGGACCATGCTATCGCTGTTTGTTTCCCGAGCCACCGCCGCCGGGATCGGTCCCAAATTGCGCGCAAGCGGGTGTGCTCGGTGTTTTACCGGGAATCATCGGAACGATTCAGGCAAACGAAGCGATCAAATTAATTTTGGGCGTCGGCGAACCGCTGGTCGGACGGCTTCTCTATTTCGACGCGCTGAAAATGAAATTTCGCGAATTCAATCTCCGGCGCGATCCACAATGCCCGGTGTGCGGTGACTCGCCTACGATTACCGAACCGATTGATTACGAACAATTCTGCGGGGTCTTGACCGATGTCCCGACCGTTTCGGTGCGCGAACTAAAGGAAAAGCTCGACGCGCGTGAGCGCGTTCAGCTGGTCGATGTTCGGGAACCGTTCGAGCACGAAATCGCAAGCATCGACAGCGCGCGGTTGATCCCGCTCGGGGAATTGCCTGATCGGTTAAATGAATTGGACCGCAGTCTTTTGACGATTGTGCATTGCCACAGCGGGATGCGCAGCGCGCAGGCGGTGCGCTTGATGCGCGAAGCCGGTTTCTCGAACGCGTTTAATCTCGAAGGCGGAATCGCCAAATGGTCGGACGAAATCGATTCGGACGTCCCAAAATACTAGCTGTCTGGGGACGGCCCGCCCTCGGGCCGACAAAATTCTGTTCCGGCGCGAGCGCGCGCCGGCTCCATTCAAAGACCTACCTCAGTGCCACGGCCAGTTCTTCCGGGGTCGGGACATCATTCCATTGTTTCAGTAAGTCTCCGTTTCGACCGAAAACAAAAACGTGAAAGAGCGTTGCGCTTGGCTGTGACCCAAGTTGTGTCGCCACGAGGCCGTCGAAATCTGCGACAGCGAAAACGTCCTGACGAGCGTTTCGCGCAATCTTGAGTCGATCGTAGCGCGTTTGGAGCTGGCGCGCTTCTGAATCGACGCGCCGCCGCATCAGGGAACTCAGAATCATGCGGACCGGTTTGCTGTGTTTCGTTTCGAAGGCTAAAACGGTGATCATTCGGTAAGTTGGATCGGCGAGACAAAAATCCGGCGTGCGATCTCCGACCGCGCGCGCTTTGTCGATGTTCGACTTGCTGATTAAAACAACAGTCGTGATGTGGCCGTCAGCGGTTGAGAGCGCGTTTCCATGGACATCCGCAAGATTGACTCGATAACTTTCGCCGGCGGTCAGCTCAGCGAGGATCGACATTAGAGGAGCGCAAAGCGCCATGATCGCGACAAAAATTTGCGCTCGACTCGATCTCACGATTAAGGACGTTGATCACGAGAAATGCGCGCTGACAACTCCCGCCTTCACTTTTTCGCAGCCTCTTGTTCCATTTTACTGCTGCTGAGCGGGTGCGATCGGATGGTGACCTCGCGGAATACGCGGTTAGTCAAAGAAGCGGATTGGAAGGCGGCGCAAGGCGATTATCTCTGGGCGATTAATCTCTACGAAGCGGCGCTCGACGGGACGCCGCAGTCAGCCGAAGTGCATTTCAAACTCGCGCTTCTTTACGACGACAAAATGAACGATCCGCTGCACGCGCTGCATCATTTCAAACGTTATCTGGTGCTCGATCCAAACGGGTCGCACGCGGTTGAAGTTAAAGATTTCATGAAACGCGATGAGGTTGCGCTCGGCACGAGTTTGTCCGGCGACTCGGTCGTGACTCGCGCCGAGGCGGCCCGCTTGCGAAATGAAAACCTTAATTTGCACAAACAGATTGACGAAGGAACGCCGCGACCGCGCGCAGCAGCGTCGAAATCGCCATCGCATCATGGCGACAAGGAAAAAGCGGAGACGAAGAAAACCACCTACGTCGTAAAAGAGGGCGACACCCTGGCTTCCATTTCGCGCAAGTTTTACAAAACTTCCAAGCGTTGGCGAGAAATCCGCGACGCCAATGAAAAAAAGATCGATGATCCGGACAATTTGAGAGCCGGCCTGACTCTAACGATTCCGTCTAACGACTGAAGATGAAACGACTCCTCACCCCGTCCTCTCCCCTTACCAAAGGGAGAGGATGAAGGTGAGGGGTTGCCCGCTATTGAAGTGGTCGCGCATAAGATCGACAATCTTTCGGAAAAATGCCGAGCAGATTAATCACTCGAATCGCGCCGGACGTGGGCTGGCTTCCGGTGAGTTTTGCGAATGTTTATTTCATCGGTCGCCCCGGCAGCAAATGGGTGCTAATTGACGCGGGATTGCCGGGATGGGCGGCGGAAATTTTCTCGGCGGCTGAAGCACGATTCGGCACCGGTTCGCGGCCGGAAGCAATTGTGT
>JALYKJ010000027.1 GCA_030774845.1 Verrucomicrobiota bacterium | reverse complement strand
AAGAGGCCCACGTCCATGATTTTGCGCGTGGCAATGCCGTACGAGATGATCAGACTGAAAAGGACGATCCGGGACGGGGCGAGCCAAACTAAACGCGACTTATCGACAAACAATCCAAGAATGAATGACAACACCGTACTTCCAACTGCCACGGCCGCGCCAATCAAAATAAAAGTGAGCTCCGTTTTCTTGTCTGCGGTCGCGCGCTTTGCGTCACGGATGTAACTAACGATGACGGCCAATCCGCACCCGACAAAGCAGGCAAAATATACAGGAGCATAACGCGCATATAGCGGCATTATCGCTCCGGTCGAATCCGACAGTTGGATACCTCGTAGAAAAAACCTGGTCTGACAAAAGACTGCCACTGCCGCAGACAAAACAAACCAAAGAAGATTTCGCCGGAAGATTTGAGCCCACGTGGGATGTCTCTCGGTCAGTGCAACCCGCAGAACATTTAGCGCAAGCAAGATCAAGCCGCCGAATAGGGAAGCTTCACGGATAGCGAGTTCCGCAATTCGCATATTCCTGGTGCCGATCGCGAAATACAAACAGCCTAACCATCCGGCGGTGATGATCGACAACAGCAGGAATGCTTGGTTGGCCTTGCGCTGCCAGTTTGATTGAAAGACAATCAATCCGAGCAAAAATTGAATGCTCAGCGCAACGACCACAGGTAAAGTTGCGCTGTTCATCGACCGTTCATTCCCTCGAGAAGCATCGAAGTGGCGCTGCCTCCGAGGCCGCGAACGTTCACTAGAGTGCAGTTCAGCTTGGCTTTTCTCGCTCGGGTAGGAACGAAATCCAAATCACATTCTGGATCTCTTAACTCCCAATTAGCGGTGGGTGGGATAACCTGATCGCGAACAGCAAGCGCGCACGCAGCAACTTGGAAAGGCCCTGCGGCGGCGAGTGGATTTCCAGTGACACCCTTGATCGAGCTAATCGGGACCGAATATGCGCGCTCTCCAAAAATCTTTTTTATGCATTGCACTTCGGCGATGTCGAGGACTGGGTGACCTGGGCCGTAAGCACAAATGTAATCTACGTCCTCCGGCGTTCGTGACGCGTTAGCCAGCGCCAGCTTCATCGAGTTAAACAATGCTGACCCGGGCGCTTCCGGTACTTCGTCGCGGTAACGCGCATGTCCGCTGACTTCCAAATAAATGCGCGCTCCACGCGCTTCAGCTCGTTCCAAACTTTCCAAAATGAACATTCCCGCCCCTTCTGAAATTACGCCAGAGTCGCGAGCGAGATCGAACGGGCGACTGGCTTTTTCGGGTTCGCCATTTCGGCACGAGCTTAAACCCGTAGCAATAAACGCTGCGAAGGTATGCCTTGTTATCGGCGCGTCGGCGCCGCCGGCGATCGCCAGTTCGGCCTCACCGGATCGGATCATATTGACCGCCATTGCCAACGCGTCCAGTCCCGACGGACAAGCCGAAGAAACCGTCGAAGCATGTGCCTGCGCGCCGATACGATCCGCAATGACATTTGCGGCGGCTTGCGGAGTCAAAGCCCCGACTGCGGTGGGAGACATTCCATTTGCACCGCGTTCTTCAAAATTCTTGATGGAGCGCTCGATGATGTCCATGGCGCTCGTGCTTACGCCGACAACAACCGGTGTTGGGCTTGGCAGGTCCGCTGGACTTATCTCGAGACCCGCATCTTCGAGGGCCATCATGGCTGCGGCGTAGGCGAACTGCGTGTGACGCGCCATGCGTTTTGGTTTCAACTCCGGCTCGATGTAATTATGCGGATCAAAGTTTTTTACTTCACCGGCAATTCGGCTTTTTAGATCGCTTGCGTCAAAGAGCGTGATCGGGCCGATGCCGCTTCGTCCGGTGATGAGCGATTGCCAAAATTCCTCATTGCCGATTCCATTCGGCGCTAGAATTCCCATTCCCGTGATGACGACGCGGTTTCGCTTCATCATTTTTGGTACCTCGGCGCGCGCAAGCGACTCGTGAAGAAAGTTCGAGCGTTCGCCGCCGCGAAGTCTGGGAGGCTGGCGGTTAACTGATTGTCGATCTTTTCGGCCACGAACAAATCACGGCGCATTCTAAACGCTACATTAGCTCCAGTCATTATATTTTTTGCGCCTCAGGCAGATCAGTTATTCACAGAAGCCCAGAACTTATTCACAAGTTGCACCTTGCGTGCCACTAATTTCTGCTTCACCGTTCGCCCGGCTGAGCTGAGCTAGATGAATTTGCGCCTGTTTTTTTTGCTTCTCTGTCCCGTCCGCGGCATGCCCCTAGCTTCTATTGCCGCTGACGCTCTATGACCGCCGCGACCGAACTCCCCCAAATCCTTGTTATTGATGATGAAATGGGGCCGCGCGAAAGCTTGCGCATGCTCCTGAAACCAAATTATCAGGTGCACACGGCTGATTGTGTCGAGGCCGGGATCAAACTCCTGAAAGAGAAACAACCGGACACGATTGTCATGGACATTCGGATGCCGGGACTAAGCGGGATCGAGGGTTTGCGCCAAATTCGCGAGATTGATCCGCATTTATCGGTCATCATGCTCACCGGTTTTGGTGCGCTTGAAACTGCGAAGGAAGCTGTGCGGCTTGGTGCCAACGATTACATCAGCAAGCCGTTTGATGCTCATGAAATGCAGCAGGTCATTGATCGCAATGTCGAACGCACGCGCGCGCATCGGACAAGCGAACATGCCGCTGCCGAAATTAAAGAGTTAAACAATCGTTTGCTTCAACAACTCGCGCAGAAAGAACGCCTCGCTTCTCTCGGGCAGGCTTCGGCCGAATTTGTTCACGACCTTGGCAATCCGCTCACGATTGTCTGGGGTTATGTGCAATTACTCGCCAAGCGCCTCGAGACATCCGATGGCGCCGACGGAACTCAGCAAGACGCCGCTTCGGTCAAAGAATTAAACATTATCGAACAGAACGTTCGGCTGTGCCGCGAACTGCTCACGATGTGGCAGAGTTACGGCAACGTCGAAGCTTCGCCGCCCAAACAAATTTCAGTTTCCGGTATTCTTCGCGAAGTCCTGAAAGGAATTGCGCCAATGGCGACCGACAGCGGCGTCGAGCTCAACGTCACCATCTGCGAGGACCCCTGCACGCTCTTGGGCGACGCTTTGCAAATCAGCCGCGCCATCCAGAACGTGGTCGTCAATGCGGTCCAAGCTTCGGCCGAAAAGAAGGGAAAGGTCACGGTTGTCTGTGCGCAAAAAGATTTCTATGTCGATCTTCGCATTGAAGACACCGGTGCTGGGATTCAACCGACGCAACTCCCTAGAATCTTCGATCCCTATTTCACAACCAAGCAGGCCAAGAGTGGCACCGGTTTGGGCCTCTATATCACCAAAAAAGTCGTTGAAGACCACAACGGCTCAATCAAGGTAGACAGCACTCCCGGCGTGGGCACAGTTTTCACGATTCGTCTGCCGCTCTCGGCAACTTAAACAGTCGGCTGATTCGCAATTGCCGCATTCCGCGCCCGGCTTTTCCGCGCGGTTTAACTTGTCAGTTTCCCCGCGTTTGGTTTTGCTGAACGCGTGCCGTATCGCGTCGCGCCAATTTTCTTGATTCGTTTAGCTGGCGTGCCGTTCCAGTGCGTCGAGCAATTGGCCACGCCTGATACGTGCAGATTCGGGCGCGAACTCGCAATGACCCGAACCGGCCTCGATGACGCGGGCAAAGCGCGGGTTGCGCACTCCCTAGCGATCGAACTCGCCTCCGTCCGCGCGGAACTCTGGAATGCTGCTCGAACATTCTTGGGTCCGTATCTCGTTTTTACCGGTGGTGGTGTGCGCGAACTGCTTGCGCATTTGCTCGATCCTTCTCGTGGCGAAAATCTGAACCATCGTAACGCTCGAGCCGGTGATCGCGAACGCCATCTCTTGCTTTATCTCCAACGCATCGCCGCGAAAAACGACACGTTTAGTGAGTTCGGACCTTGCGGCTGGGGCAAGATCGGCAAAAACGTCTCCGGAGTCGGATTGAACCCGGAGCCCGGTATCGCAAAACGCGAAGCATTCCTGGAACGTTGGACTGCTCACGCGATTGCGGCTGCGGTTAACGCTGATCCAGAAAACTCAAATCCGAAGCTAATGGTGCCTGCGCTGGAACCGCACGCCGTGGAAGTTTTGTTCGAGGATGTGAAAAATTGGCTCCCAAGTCCCGCTCGTGACAGGTGGTTGTCGATCCTGGAGGTATTAGTCGAGCTCCCGCAGAAATTTACGACGACAACCGACACACGAAATCGACAATCGATCTTGGACCAAGCGCAAACGTCTCTGCAGTCGATCGGCGCTAAACCAAAACAGGGCGATCGTTTTCTCTACGCCGCGAGCAATCCCATCGGCGAAGAATGTTTTCGCGAATGTCATTTCGAAATTAACGAAAGTTTGATCGATGAAGTGACGGTTCAGGCCGAGCCGTGGATCGACCTCTGGCGCGACAGTTACGCATTCATTGCTTCACGCGTGGGCGCTGGTTTGCGCGGGATCATGGAAAAGGCCGGCGCAAAAAGCGGTGTGATGCCGTTGCCCGCGTTTCTGCAAGCATGCGAAACGGCGAAACTGCCGCTGACCGGACCCGGCTTGGTTGCGCTCGCGGTCATGGCGTTTCAGGAAGTGAAAGCTGCATTTCGAAAACGATTGCAGCCGCGTGTCGATCTTAGCGAATACCAGCTTACACCCGAGGATTGCCATGTCGTCCGCGACAATTTCGATTATCCAAAGTTCGATGAGTACACTTATCCGTCAGCCGATCTGCAATTGGCCGCGACTTCAACTGAAGCGATCGAGCGCGGTGATTATCAATGGATCCTGGCCGAGCTGCATCCGCCAATCGCAATGCTTCATCATTGCATGTACTGGAGTTGCCCAGACAAAGAAACGCTCAGTCGCGTATTAGCGAGCACGACCTTCCGTCGCCCGAATTTCCACTTCGGTTTTTTCGCAGCGGATTTCACGGCTCATACCACCGTGCGTTTGTTCGACGCGTTGCCCGAGCTTTCAAACTTCGTCGCGCCACAGCGCGCGAACCCGAATTGGAGAAAAACTCCGCCGACCGATGCTGAAGTTTATATCGATGAAACAACCGGCGACGTTTGTGTCCGCAAGATCGACAATCACGAACATCTCGGATCGTTTGCGCGTGCCTGGGTGATTCCGCTTGGATTTCATCCGTTTCAATTTGGAATGGCTCCGCACACACCTCGGTTGCGTTGTGGGAAGGTGATTGTGCAACGTCGCAGTTGGACAGTGAAAGCCCACGATTTGATCCCCGGCAATTACACCGGCGTCTCAAATCAGTTGGTCGTCGCCGTTGAAAAATTGCGCGCCGAAAGAGATTTGCCGCGCTTTGTTTATATTCGTCCGACTGAGCATGCGTTGCGTCGGAGCGGGGCGGAAGGTCGCGATAAAGATACAAAGCCAGTCTTTGTCGATCTTGAGAGCTATTTGTTTCTGGAAATTTTCCACCGCTGGCTAATTAAAGCGGGCGAAATCGAGGTCACGGAAATGCTGCCTGACCCCCAACATTTGTTTTGGAAAGAATCGGATGGTCGCCACAGTTTCGAGCTGCGCACACTGATTGTTCCGCGTGCATGAAAATTGTCGCGATCGCAAACCAAAAAGGCGGAGTCGGGAAGACAACGACCGCGGTGAATCTCGGCGTGGCGTTGGCGGAAAAAAAACTGCGTGTTCTTTTGATTGATCTCGATCCTCAGGCGAACGCGACTAGCGCGCTCGGCATGCAGGAGGTTGAAGGCGAGAGTATCTACGAATCGCTGCTTGGTGGTGCGTCCATCGCGAACAAAATATTGCCGACTCGGGTCGATAATTTGTTCATCATTCCGGCCGATCTCGATCTCGCCGGTGCCGAAGTTGAAATTGCCAGGATGCCGGACCATCTCACGCGGCTGGCCAGGACATTGTCGACCTTTCGCTCGGATGAAACGTTTGATCTCGTCCTTTTGGATTGCCCGCCGTCATTGGGCATTCTCATGACCAACGCGCTGGCCGCGGCGGACGAGATCCTGACGCCGATCCAGTGCGAGTATTTTGCCCTCGAAGGGCTCGTTAAAATCGTGCGCGTGGTCGAGCAAGTGCGCGATTCGGGCGCGAACGATCAGGTCGAGATCGGCGGCATTGTCATGACGATGTTCGACAGCCGCACGAATCTGAGCGGGCAAGTGGTAGACGAAGTGCGCCAGCATTTCGGCCAGCGCGTTTATAGCACCGTCATTCCGCGAACGGTGCGTTTAAGCGAAGCGCCGAGTTTCGGAAAATCGATTCTCGAATATGATTCGCACGGAGCGGGAGCGTACGCTTATCGAAAACTTGCCCGCGAATTTCTTAAACGCCACGATTCGCCGACCAAACCTCGCGAGTGATCGCGAAGACGATCGTTGGAAAACCGCGGAAGACAGTTTCTTTTT
>JALYKJ010000026.1 GCA_030774845.1 Verrucomicrobiota bacterium | reverse complement strand
GGGTAATCTTATTTCGCGCGGCAAATCTGGCGGCCGCGTCGTCAGCGGCGATCTCAATGGCGGAGGAACGTGTGGCAAAACCGCTGGCCTTTGATACGTGGGTCGCGGCGCAACCGGCGCCGGCGGTTTTGATGTGGTCGGCTGCCCGAGCGCTTCCAGGAATTTGCGGATCCGTTCTTCATCTGTTTCGTCCGGCTCGCGCGCAAGCGGGCGAGACATTTGCGAGGGAGATGTCGATCTTCGCCTTGTGTTGCCCGGACGCCTGTGGCTTTTAGTCGCGGCTCTGGTCAGGATTTGAAAAAAGATCGCCAGCGCGACGAACAAAAGGAAAAGCAAATTATCGAGATGCAGCGCCGCCATTTTTCTACTTTCTAATTCCCAGCTCCGACTTTCATCAGCTCGCTTCCGTCCGCGGCTTATCCGTTCCGGCAATTGATTCACGCATCGTCGTGTCGGCCTGCACGTTTTTCATCCGGTAATAATCCATGATGCCGAGATGACCGGCTCGAAACGCTTCCGCCATTGCCAGCGGCACCTGCGCTTCAGCTTCCACAACCTTCGCCCGCATCTCTTGCGTCTTGGCCTTCATTTCCTGCTCCACTGCGACCGCAGCTGCGCGACGCACCTCCGCTTTTGCCTGTGCCACGCGTTTGTCCGCATCGGCCTGCTCACTTTGCAATTTTGCGCCGATGTTGTCGCCAACATCGACATCGGCGATGTCGATGGAAAGAATTTCAAAGGCCGTGTTGCTATCGAGACCTTTCGCCAACACTGCTTTTGAAATGCGGTCCGGATTTTCCAGAACGTCTTTGTAGGAATCAGCCGAGCCGATCGCGCTGACGATGCCTTCGCCGACGCGCGCAATGATTGTCTCCTCGGTCGCGCCGCCGACAAATCGATCCAGATGCGACCGCACCGTCACCCGCGCTTTCACTTTCGCGCCGATCCCGTCTTTGGCCACGCCGTCGATCGTTGCCCGACCCATCGCCGGGTTCGGCGCGTCGATCACTTTCGGATTGATGCTCGTGCGCACCGCTTCGAGGACGGTTTTGCCTGTGCCCTTCGTCGCCAAATCGATTGCGCAAGCGCGATTGAAATCGAGTGAGATGCCGGCCTTGTCGGCTGCGATCAACGCCAGAATGACCTGAGTCACATCGCCGCCTGCCAGATAATGCGCTTCCAGCGGATCGCTCGGCACTTCAATGCCCGCTTTCACCGCGGTGATGCGATTATCGACAATTAACCCAACCGGCACGCGCCGGAGCCGCATCCCGATCATTTTGCCCATGCCGACGGGCGCATTGGCGATGCGCGCCCGGAGCCAGATCCCGAAAAAGTTAAAAAGAACGATCGCGAAGACGAAACCGAAAACGGCGAGCACCGCGATGCCGACAAGATAGAGAGCGTCCATAGACGAAACTGTAGTCGCTTCGCTGTGCGAAGCGCAACGTCGTTTGCAGACCTGCCCTCGCGCCTCTCAGAGGGCGACGGCTACAGCTTTCCGTTGCAATCCGCGCGAGACGGAATACGCATTGCGCGTTGTGCAGAAAGCTGTAGAGGCCGCTGTCCTCAGCGGCGCGAAGACGAAAGTCGCGGTGGTGGGCGCTTCCGGTTACACCGGTGAAGAACTGGTGCGTCTGCTCCTGGCGCATCCGCATGTCGATCTTGTCGCGGCTACTTCGAGGCAGTTGGCTGGTAAAGCACTAGGGGAAGTTTTCCCGCGCTTTTCGCACCACAAGGTCGCGGCTGCGCTCCAATTTTCCAATCCCGATCCAAAACAAATCGCGCGCGAAGCCGGTGTTGTCTTTCTCGCACTCCCGCACGGACTCGCTGCCGAGTTTGCCAAGCCACTGTTGTCGGCCGGCGCGCGCATTGTCGATCTTAGCGCCGATTTCCGGGTAAAAGACGCGGCTGTTTATCAGGAATTTTATGGTCACGATCATGCCGCGCCCGATTTGTTAGGCCAATCGATTTACGGTTTACCGGAGATTTACCGGGAAAAAATCCGAGGCGCGAAGCTGGTCGCATGTCCGGGTTGTTATCCGACCAGCATTCTCATTCCCCTGCGACCGCTCATTCGCCGGAAAGCGATCGATCGCAAAACGATTTTAGTTTCAAGCATGAGCGGTGTGACCGGCGCCGGTCGAAAAGTGGAGCCGGATTATCTTTTTTCCGAGTGTAACGAAAGCGTTCGGCCCTACGGCGTCCCCAAACATCGACATCTCTCGGAGATCGAGCAGGAGCTCTCGATTTTGGCCGACGAAAAAATTATGATTCAATTCACGCCACATCTCGTTCCAGTGAATCGCGGAATCGTGACGACGATTTATGCCGATATAGCCGGCAACGTTGTAAGCATGGATCCGGCGGTGCTTTTCAACGGCGCATATGGCGAGGAACCGTTTGTCCGTTTACTCGGCGACGAACGGCTTCCCGACACAAAGAACGTCGTCGGCACAAATTTCATCGATATCGCCTGGAAGATCGACAAGCGCACGCATCGACTCGTTGTCATGAGCGCGATCGATAACATCGTCAAAGGTGCGAGCGGTCAGGCTGTTCAATGTATGAATCTAATGCTCGGCTTTTCCGAGACCGCTGGGCTGATTTGAAAAATCCGTTTCGACAAATTCCGGGCTCGATCTGCGCGCCACGCGGTTTCAAGTGCGCTTCGGTTTTCTGCGACATCAAGAAACTAGGGACTGGAAAAGGATCGGAG
>JALYKJ010000025.1 GCA_030774845.1 Verrucomicrobiota bacterium | reverse complement strand
TTCGATGTGACTCGGTAATTTTAGCGCGACTGCTGCTGTCGGTGATATAAAATGTGTCGATAGCAGCGCCTTTTTGGGTGCTGATGCGCGAGAGAACGATGTTGGTTCCCTCCTGTCCGAGCGCGGTCAGCAAATCGTAAAGCAAGCCGACGCGATCGGGCGCCTCAATCTGAACCAACGTGTAAGTCGGATGCGCTTTGTTATCGATTGCGATCCCGGTCGGGAATTCCAGTTCCTGCAGGCGTCGATACTGAATCTTATGACGCGCCTCCTCGAGCAACGGCGCAAACTCAAAGGTTTCCACTTCGAGCGCGTGGCGCAGCGTATTTTCCACCAGAGCGCGGTCCTGTGTCTCGGTCACGGCTTGTCCTTTCGTATCGCAAACATGAAAAGCGGCGAGAATGGCGTGGTCTTCGCGCGGGAAAATGTCGGCGCTCAGAATATTTAGTGGAACAACCGAAAACGATCCAGCGATCTTGGCCAAGAGATGCGGACGGTCCCACGTGCAAAAAGAAGCGATGCTATGCCCGAATTGCGGAAACGCTTCCCAGTTCACCGCCGGCACAAGTGGCCGATCGAGTTGAGTCGAGGAGTTCTGGAAGAAAGACCGAAACAGATTGAGATGCTGAACAATTTCAGGAACATCGGATGCGCGAAAATAATTGTCCGGCATAAATTCAAAGTGTGCTTCGATTTCATCCGCAAAATCGGACGGCAGCTTAGCGGCCACTGCCGCTTCCAAGCTCTCGCGCTCGATCTTGCTCCGTTCGTGATAAGATTTTTGGTCGGCGAGGTACTGCGAAGCGGCGTGAAAAAGTTGCCAGACGAGCGATTCCTTCCAATCCGACCAACTCTGTCCGCTCGTGCCCTGACCATCGGCAAGCGTCAATAACATCAGTGCGTGGAGATTTTTTTGGTTCCGAACGATATTCGCAAACTCCACAATCGTGGCCGGATCATCGAGATTTCGTTGCTGCGCGGTGCTGGAAAGGGTCACATGATGGTCAACCAAAAGAATAAGCGATTTTCTTTGCTCCGGCGAAAGCTGGAGCCGCTTGGCCACACTTTGCGCGAACAGAGCACTCGCTTCGGAATGCGGGCGCGCGCCCACTGCCCGCCCCGTGTCGTGCAGAAGCAAAGCTAGATAAAGAACGAACGGGTCTTCCAGATTTTCGAAAAGACGACGATAGGCGATCAACTTCGAATCGTTCGTTCGCATGAGGGCGTCGAGCTTGTCGATGCAAAGAAGCGTGTGCTCGTCCGCGGTGTAACGATGAAAGAATTCGTGCTGCACCAGGCAAGTCAGTTGGCCAAACTCCGGAACATAGCGGCCGAGAAAATCGACCCGGTGCATCAGCCGCAAAGCGCGGCCGACTTCACCTTTTCTGGATAAAATTGTTTTGAAAATTTCGCGTGGCGCTTTGGCGTAGCGATACGTGCGCGTGATTTGTCCGAGGGCGCGGCTGAGCAAATCTTCCAGCTCCGGACTAAGATCGACATTGTGCTCCTGGGCGAGCTGAAAAGTTCTCATCATCTCCAACGGATCGGTCTTAAAAAGGTCTCGCCGATCAGTGTGAAGCTGACCATGACGAACGAAGAATGATCCCACCCGGGTTTCGGCGCCGCGCCGGAGAGGTAAAAAGCTGAAGAGCGCGCGGGTGCCGCTCGTCGCGTAGCCGCTGGCAAACTGCTCGGTGATGCGTTCGGTCACACGGAAAATGTTTCGGGTGTGTTTGTAGTAATCGCGCATCAGCGCTTCGCTCGCGCGCTGGCCGTTCTTTTCCCGATAGCGTAAACGCCCCGCGATTTCCTCCTGCAAGTTCAGATGAAGAATGTCCGCCGCGCGTTTGGAGAGGTAATGCAAATCCGTGCGTAATCGCAGCAGGAAATCATACGCTATCTCGATTCGGCGCTGGTCCGATTCGCTCAGCCAATCTTTGCCGACCAGGTGCGTCGTAGTCAGCGCGCCTTCTTTAAAATACGACATCCAGAGTAAATTTTGGTAATCGCGCAGACCACCGCAGCCGCTCTTGAGATTTGGTTCCTGCATATAAACGCTGTCTCCGAATTTGCGGTGACGCGCCTCCTGATCGCGCATTCGCAGTTCGACGTACTCGCGCTCCAAGCCGGTCACGCATTTCGTTCGAAATTGATCGCGAAATTCGCGGGCAAGCTCACGATCTCCCGCCAGGAAACGCGACTCGAGCATTGCTGTTTTCGTCAGCATGTCGCGATTAGCCTGCGCCAATGCCTCTTTCATCGAGCGCGTCGAATGACCCACTTTGAACCCGATGTCCCAAAGCAAATACAGGATTTGCTCCGCCATTTCCTCCACGTACGGAGAGATTTTGCCGGCGCTGTCGCCATGCAGCAGCATCACATCGACGTCGCTAAACGGGTTAAGCTCGCCGCGTCCGTATCCGCCCAGCGCGATGAGGGCCAAAGAAGTTTTCGATTGGCCAACCGCGCTGGCAGCGGCGGTAAAAACGTGTCGTAAAATTACGTCGACCAGTTCGCCGCGCCGGGCGCAGATTTCGCGACCGCCACCTCCGGCCTGATGTTTCAAACGAAGCCGATGTTCCTCCAGTTTGAGAAATTTCTTGTAGGTCGCAAGAACTTCCGTCGGCCGCTGTTTTCCGGCGACAGTCAGCTGATCTTCAGCATGCGCCAGGACTTTCTCAAGATGTCGCGAGGTCGGCATTGTCGATCTTAGATTGCTCAGTCCTACCGCTGCTCAATCTAAAATCGAACCCCAAAAATTCCAAACCTTGTCCTGAGCGCAGTCGAACGGATGCGATTACAGTTCGATGGCGTAACGCTTGAGCTTGTTGTAAAGCGTTGGCCGCTGAATGCCGAGCAGCTCAGCCGCTTTCTTTTTGTTCCCGTGACACTGCGCCAACGCCTGCAGGATCGTTACTCGCTCCATGTCGTCCAAACTTTGGACGCCTTGAACGAGGCTGCGTTCGATTTGTTGCAACGCCGCCGGCAATTGCAATTCTCCTGGCAATTCCTTGATTCCGATCGTGTTTTGCCTTGCCAACACCACTGCGTATTCCATCGCGTTTTGCAGCTCGCGGACATTGCCCGGCCACGAGTAATCAAGCAACTTTTGAAACGCTTCCGGCGAAATCTCGGGTTCGGATTTGCCAAGTTGCTGCGCGAACTGATTCACGAAAAACGTGACCAGCGGTGGAATATCCTGCTTTCGCTCGCGCAATGGCGGCACCTCAATCTGGAAAGTATTGAGCCGATAGTAGAGATCCGAGCGTAATCGATTGTCGGCAAGTGCCTGCGCAATTGGCCGATTCGTCGCAGCGATGACGCGAAAATTCGCCTTCAATGTGCGCGTGCTTCCTAACGGCCGAAACTCGCGCTCCTGCAGGACGCGCAGGAAACGCGTTTGCAGATCGGCCGGCATATCTGAGATCTCATCCAGAAAAAGTGTGCTTCCATTCGCTTCCGAGATCATTCCCGGAAAATCGTTCATCGCGCCGGTGAACGCACCTTTGACATAACCGAACAGCTCGCCCTCGATCATCGTCTGCGGAAACGCCGCGCAATTGAGTTTCACCATCGGGCGCTCAGACCGGCGGCTGCGATGATGAATTAAATTCGCGATCACTTCCTTGCCGACGCCGCTTTCGCCGGTGATCAACACATTCGCTTCCGACGGCGCCATCGCGTTGATCAACTCTTCGATCTCCTGCATCGACTTGCTCTTGAACACCGGCGTGAATCGCGTTTCCGCTATTTCCAGGCGTTTCTCGAGTTGCTCAGTTTTCTGCCGCAACTCCTGCGTTTCACGGAGGAGCGATTGCTTTTCCAACGCTTTCTCGACCAGGCTAAGCAGTTCCTCCGGCGCGTATGGTTTGCTGATGAAATGATACGCGCCGCGTTTAATAGATTCGATCGCGTTGCTGAGTGTGTCGTGCGCAGTAAGGATGATGACTTGAGTTTCCGGTCGCTCGGTCTTGATCTGATCGAGCATTTGCAATCCTTCCGCATCCGGCAATTGCAAATCGAGCAGAACGAGCGAGGCCGCTTTATTTTTCAATGCTTTTAGTCCGGCCGCGGCCGTGGCGGCGGTTTCAGTCTCGAATCCATAACGGCTGAGCAACGCCTCGAGTGTGAGCAAAATCGGTCGCTCGTCATCGATGATTAGAATTCGCCGATTCTCTTTCATCGTGCGTCGCTTTCGTGGGAAAC
>JALYKJ010000024.1 GCA_030774845.1 Verrucomicrobiota bacterium | reverse complement strand
GGCCGTGGGCGACCCGGCTCCATCGGTCCGTTGAAGTAGGCGTAATCGTAAACTTTTTCCACGGGCAACTCCGGGCTGCTCTCGGCGAATTTCACCGACGCGAGCACAGTCTCTTTCGCTTTCTTGTCGCGGGCGTCGAATTGTTCGTTTGTCAGTTTGCCTTCGCGCGTAAGCTGGGCGCGCAGACGAATGATCGGGTCGTCGAGCCGGTATTTCTCCAACTCTTCTTTCGTTCGATAACTTGCCGGGTCTGACATAGAGTGGCCGCGATAACGATAGGTGCGGATCTCGACGAACGCTGGATGCGGCTCTTTACGAATCGAAGTGACGATCTCGCTCAGTTTATCGCGCACTTCCCGGAAGTTCATTCCGTCGACGATTTCGCCTGGGATGTCGTAACCCTCGGCGCGATCGACGATCTGGTTCAACGATGTCGATCTTTTCACCGACGTTCCCATGGCGAAGAGGTTGTTTTCGCAAATCAGGACGACCGGCAGTTTGAAAAGCGCGATCAGATTCAACGCTTCGTGGAATGAGCCTTGATTGATCGCGCCGTCGCCGAAGAAGCAAAGTGTGACCCGATCTTCTTCACGATATTTCGAGGCGAACGCCATTCCCGCGGCCAGTGGAACGTGCGCGCCGACGATCGCGTGGCCGCCGTACATGTGATTTTTCTTGTTGAAAAAATGCATCGAACCGCCGAGCCCTTGCGAACAACCGGTTGCTTTTCCGAAAAGTTCGGCCATGCACGCGTTCGCACTCGTCCCCCGCGCGAGCGCGTGACCATGATCCCGATAGGCAGTGATGATGTAATCGTCATCGCGCACAGCCGCGACGGCGCCGGCGACGACCGCTTCCTGGCCGATGTAAAGATGGCAGAAGCCGCCGATCTTCTGCGCTTGATATTGCTGGCTGGCGCGTTCTTCGAAGCGCCGGATCAGCAGCATCAGCGCGAGCATCTCGACCTCGTCGCGTTGCTCGGGCCGCTGCATCGAAATTTACGCGACGCGAGGCAATGCAGCTCCAGCGCACGCCCGGGTGGTTTTTCGCCCGAAGGTCATGCACGCCACGAAAAGCAGCGTGAAAAACAGATCGCTCAAGATTGAATTCCGGAAAAACATCCAGGTCGGCGTCGCGCTGTATTCGGGCAAACCGACGGTGAGGGCTTGAATCAGCCCGGCAAAATTTTTCACGTAACCCGGATCGCTCAACCACGAGAACGAGTTCGTGATTAAATAGAAGATTGTCGATCCAACAATTGACGCCGGCAGCAGCGTTTTGAGTGAAGCGCGGTCTTGCAGCGCGAGTCCAATCAATCCGACCAGCGCGAGGGCGAGATAACGTCCAATGATGTGCGGCTCGATGATTGATGCGCCGTAATGGTAGTTCAGGAACAAATCAGAAACGAACAGAGCGCCAAGCGGAACGGAAAACTTAAATCTCGGCGGAAAATAAGCCGCACCACAAAGCGCAATCGCTGCCAGCGGTGCGAAATTCGACAACCACGTCGCGCCGGAGTGGATCAAGAGTCCCGCGGTAACCCGATACGCGACAGCTGATAAAATGAGCAGAAGCGCAGAAATCATCGGAAGAAATTTATCCGTCCTGTACGATATGCAACATCAGAACGAGCATTGATCAATTCGAAATGCATGATTGTTTAAAATGAGACATTGCCATGTTGGGGCCAACGAAATCCGGATGTTGCACACCAGAGCGGAGTAGAGTCGCGAACGCGTCGTTAGATGTACAATGTACGTTGCCGGCCACGAAGAACGCTTCGACAAACGGAATGCGCCTTCTTCGCGGCGGAAAATTCTTGATGGGTAGCGAGGTGGAACCGCCCGTGCACGAAATCGAAGTCGGTCCATTTTACATCGACACGATTTGCGTCACGAACGAGCAGTTCAATGAGTTCGTAAACGCGACGGGCTACAAGACCGAGGCGGAGCGTTTTGGCTCGAGCTTCGTTTTCTTTGGTCATCTCACGCCAGCGCAGCAAAAGAAGCTCGTGCGATTGCGTGTGCAGGAGAGCGAATGGTGGTGTCAGGTTGAAGGTGCGACATGGCGACACCCGGAAGGGCCCGGTTCGAACATCAAGAAACGTTGGCGACACCCGGTAGTGCACGTTTCGTGGAACGACGCGAGCGCTTACGCGACATGGGCGGGCAAGCGTTTGCCCAATGAAGCCGAATGGGAGTTCGCCGCGCGCGGCGGTCTAGTGCAAAAACCCTTCCCTTGGGGCGATGAGCTTGAGCCAAACGGCAAACACATGATGAACGTGTGGCAGGGAGTGTTTCCGACGTTGAATACTGAAGCTGATGGATATTATGGAGCTGCGCCAGCGAAAAGCTTTAAGCCAAACGGTTACGGTATGTATAATATGACGGGTAACGTTTGGGAATGGTGTTGGGACTGGTTCAATCCGGATTATTATCGCTTCTCACCCCGAATCAATCCGCGCGGGCCGCGCACAGGGGAGCGGCGCGTGATTCGTGGTGGGTCATATTTATGTCACGCCTCCTATTGTAACCGCTACCGCACCGACGCGCGATATAGCAATACGCCCGAGAGTTCAACTACTAATTGCGGGTTCCGCTGCGTGAGCTCCACGAAATAGATCTCTTCGCGGAATTGGAGGCCTCAGACCTTTAATGTGTCGCCGACAGCCTCCTGCCAATGGTGAATCTCGTTAGTCAACCTCGTTATCAGGTCTTTGTGATCGGCGCGATCGTAGAGATTCTGTAGCTCGCCGGGATCAGAGCGTAGATTATAGAGTTCGTTCTTGTCGGCATCCCGCAAGCAAAGCTTCCAGCCGTCGGATGAAATCGCGGCGCGCGTCGATTCATTTAACGCTCGCTGAATCTCATCGGGTTTGGCGAGCGTACTGCCCTTTTTCATTTCAAGTCGGTTGTTGGGAGCCCATTGCAGAAACACTGTCTCAGCCGGCATCGTCTCTCCCCGAATTAGTGGCGCTCGACTTTTTCCAACGCATTGTTCGTGCGGGGGTTTCCCTAGAAGATCAATGATCGTAGGAGCAAAATCGATGTGACTCACCGGCTGCGAGACGGAACCTAATCGCCGCTGATTCGGTAGGCGCACGAGATACGGCACGCGTACCGCTTCTTGAAAAAGCACCTCCTTCCCAAAAAGACCATGTGCGCTCATCATATCGCCGTGATCACTGGTATGAACCACGATTGTATTGTCGGCGAGGCCAAGTTCTTGCAACTTCAAGAGAATGGCACCGATGCACTGATCAATTTCGGTCACCAAACCAAGATATTTTTGTTTCGTCTTCAGATAATCGTCGCGCGACCTGCCAGATTGTTCGTACTCCTGCCGGAGTCGATAACGCAGCGGCATATTTTCCGAGAAGACATGGTCGACCGTCGGATCAAGGCTGATTTGCTTGAGCGAATGCTCGCTGTTGAAAGGGCCGTTATAAGGCGGATGCGGCTCATGAAAAGCAACAAAGAGCACGAAAGGCTCGCGGCGATGCCGCCCGAGAAACTCACATGCGCTCGTTTCAAGAAACTTCGACTTGGAAAGCTCGAACGGGAGCCGGGTGCTAAACCGATTAGTGAAAACACCACGCTTTTTCTTATTATCTGGCTTCAAGCCTTTTGAGACTAAAAACTTATTGTAGTGACTCATCGCGTTTGGATCGCGACCCGCACTAAAAGCCCGATAACTATCCTCGATGGAAACCCAATCTTCAAAGCCGTGCTGGGTAAACACTTCATCGCCTAAATGCCATTTTCCCATGTATGCGTAATAGTAGTCGTTATCGCCAATCAGCTCGGGCAAACATCGAAAATGGGTATCGAGTCTAATGTCGTTATGCGTGCAGCCATTGCTGTGAGGCCAGGTCCCCGTCATAAGAGACGAGCGCGAAGGTGTGCAAAGCGGATGAGTGACGTACGCCTGTTGGAAGACAAACGACTGCGAAGCAAGCTTGTTCAGATTCGGCGCGTGGACTTTGGCTCCGCCATAGCATGCGATTGTGTCGGCCCGCTGCTCGTCAGGAAGAAAGACGAGCAGATTTGGTTTCCGCAGCAATTTGGCTGGTTGTGCCACGATTCGGGGCCCGAGCGCGAGTCCGGCGGATCCTAGCGCCGCGGTGCGAAGAAATGAGCGCCGGGAAAATTTCGACTGCCTTTCTCGGGTTTGCACCTTTACGAATTCATTTACCAGCAGAAATAGAGTCGAAGGCGCTAGCCTCGCAACCTAAAAAGGCCGAGAATCATCACCAGCAAAGAGTTTAGTTTTGGTGCGCGTTATGTAAAGCTGATTCGGCCAGCCGGGCGCGCCAGCGGGTTGCCGATCTTACCGGCCTCAACCGGCTGGAATTTTGCGGGGCTGCTGCGGCTCTGCCGCTAAGGTGGCTATTTTCTTGGCGCCGGAGAGAGCGCGATTCAGCCGTGCCTTCCCGGGATTGGCGGCGTTGCGGTGAATGATGCCGCGCTTGGCTGCTTTATCGAGAGCAGAAATGAGCGCATGAGTCTCGTTTTTTATGTCTATGCGCAGCGCGAGCTTCACCAGCCTGGAAAACTCTGGCACAGCGACGGCGCGATGCGGAATGGAAAATTTGAACTTCGGCGAAAAATAAGCCGCACCACAAAGCGCAATCG
>JALYKJ010000023.1 GCA_030774845.1 Verrucomicrobiota bacterium | reverse complement strand
GAGATGTCTCGACTTCGCTCGACATGACAAAAGAAGGAATGCGGATCCTAATCGCGCCGGACAAATTCAAGGGCACGCTGAGCGCGCGCGAAGTTGCCGAAAATATCGCCGCAGGTCTGCGCGATATTGTGGCCGATGCCAAAATCGACATCGTGCCGATGGCGGACGGCGGCGAGGGAACCGCCGAGGTAATTTCGCAGGCGCTCGGCGGTTCATGGTTGAACTGCAGAGCGCATGATCCGCTCGGCCGGGAAATCGGAGCGCGTTACGCGTGGATCGATAATCAGAAACTCGCGGTGATGGAGATGAGTGAGGCAGCGGGCATGCGTCGTTTGCGGCCTAACGAATTCGATGTCGATCTTGCGAGCACGTACGGTGTCGGCGAGATGATTTTGGACGCGGCGAGGCGAGGCGCGCAGCAAATCATCATTGGACTTGGCGGCAGCGCCACGAATGACGGCGGATTCGGAATGGCGCGCGCTCTCGGCTTTCAATTTTTCGCGGACGAGAAAGAGCTGAGCGGTTTGGTGACTGAATTGGTGAAGCTCACGCGCATTGAGTCGCCGAGAAAAGTTGTAGGGGCGCTTGTATCAAGCGCCCAATTAAAAGACAGGCGCTTGGCACAAGCGCCTCTACAACAATCTTTGCCCAAAATTGTCGCGGCCGTCGACGTTGGAAATCCGTTGCTCGGAGAAAATGGCGCGACGCGAGTGTTTGGCCCGCAGAAGGGCGTGACGCCCGATCAAATCGAGAAGTTCGAACGCGCGTTAACGAGACTCGCCGACGTTGTAGCCGAACAATTTGGCTTCGATCGTCGAGATGAGCCCGGCGCTGGCGCGGCAGGCGGGCTCGGATTCGGTTTAATGAGTTTTTGCGGCGCGAAAATTCGGCCAGGCTTCGACGTGGTTGCGGAATCAGTCGGGCTCGAATCCAAAATGAAAGATGTCGATCTCGTCATCACCGGTGAAGGGAGTTTGGATCGACAAACACTCGAGGGCAAGACTCCGGCTGGCGTGGCACGACTCGCGCGCAAACTGAGCAAGCGCGTTTTCGCAATGGTTGGTCGCGCGACTGAAGATCGACAAGTGCGGGAAATCTTTGACGGCATTTATCAAAACGCGCGGCCCGGCATGAGCAACGAAGAGAACATGAAAAAGGCAGCGCAGCTCTTGCACGAGAATGCGCTTGCGTTGGCGAAAGAACTCTAGCGGCGGTCTAGAATCGCCTAAAGGAGTTCGCTGGCCTGCTACTTAATAATCTGCTGACTCTGTGTCATCAAACTCGAGGCCATTAGCTCGAAGCCGAAGACTCCCATCGAAATAATCGTGCGAACTGTATTCACTTTCTCCCATGGCTTCCAGATTTCCACAACGTTTGCTGACGGCGCAGAAGCGTTCCAAGTCATCAGTTTCTTATTAATCGGCACATTGACCGTGGCGGTGAGCACAAACACACAGATCGCTCCCGCAGCCGCCACAGCGAGCAGAACAAATTCGAGGCTTCCAGCTGCAGAGCGAAGAAGAAGCAACCAAATTAAACTGCTGAGGACTGCAGCTATTTGCAGCACGGGCATGAACCGAACGTAGTAGGAGTGGACGACCTGCTGAAACTGGACAAACGAGGAAACGGGTATCGTTGGTGCGGCAACACTAGCTCCCATACGCCATCCCCAAAAAATACCGGCGAGAAGACCTGTCGAAAGCAGAGCGATGAAGCGGACGACAGCCATGAGGTTCATAATCTCTGCTTTTATCTTACTTAGAGTCGAGCTGACAGCTCATTTAGGGTAAAACTCGCGGAAATGCTTTGGCGGTTTCGACGTTAGCAGCGCCAACTCTGCATTTTTTGGCCCAAAGCGGCTTTCATTTCGCACGTAGTGAGCGAAAATAGGCGGCTCATGCAGGAGATCCCTCCAAACGTGCTGACACCATTTGTTTTTTCCGACCCGGCCGGCAAACGCTGGCCGCGTCTACGGTTGATCTTGCTCATTTTCGGCGTGCTCGCTTTTCTCGGGACGGTGCTGTTTGTGCAAACGCTTTTTGTCGCGCCGCAAATGCGGGTGCCGTTTTCGTTGAGACAGTTGAAGGGACAATTGAAGGCGCTGCAAAAGCAGAACCCGGCTGGTCCGGTCGCGCCGAGTTCGTTGCTCTGGCAAAAGTTCGGTGCGGCGAAACAGGCTGCAAAGAAATTAGCGGGAGCAACGCCGACGCCCGCGCCTCCAGCAAAGCCGCGCAAGAAAGCGCCGCCGAATGAAGTGCGTCTGGCGTTTTACACCAATGGCGACCCCTATAGTTACTCGTCGCTGGAAGAGCACGCGTCGCTGATCACGCATTTGTGTCCGGAATGGATCACGGTCGTCAACGGTCTCGGCGACATTCAGATCGACCCCGACATTCGGCTGCCGAAATTTTGCGCGAACAAAGGAATCAAGCTGATGCCGTTGCTGACGAATTTAATCGGTGACGCGTGGCAACCTGAAGCGGTCGAAAATCTCGCGCACGGGCCGGCGGATCGACAGGAGCGCTTCTTCGCAAAAGTCGTGGCAGCGTTGCGCGATGCGAAAGCTGCCGGGGTCGTGATCGACTGGGAACAAATCGATCCGGTTTACAAAAAGGACGTGACCGCATTCATCGACAAGTTTTGCGACGCGCTCCACAACGACGACAAGGAACTTTGGCTCACGGTTCAACCGGGTCAGGAGCTTGAATACATCGATTTCGACGAACTTTCGGACAATGTCGATCGATTCGTCGCTTCGCTTTTCGATGAGACCTCCGACATCGATCCGCCCGGACCGCTCGGCTCGCGGCCATGGTTTGAAGGGTGGCTGCATGTTTTGCTTGAAGGCATCGATACCAAGCAATGGATCATCACGCTCGGCAGTTACGGCTACGATTGGACGATCGGCGGCAGAAAAGCAGAGCTGATCAGTTTTCCCGAGGCAATGAGCCGCGCATACAATGCGGAGGTCGAATCGGCGGAGGTGAGCGGCCCAAGTTACAATCCGTTTTTTTATTTCGAGGACGCGGACAAGGAGCACGCCGTCTGGTTTCTCGATGTTGTCACGTTCTTGAATGAACTGCGGGAAGTGCGCGGGCAAAAAGCGGGCGGATTCGCGCTCTATCGACTCGGCACCGAAGATCCGGCGATCTGGGACGCGCTGGCTGTTTCGAAAGATTTCAAGCTCGACAATCAGACGCGTGAAGCACTCGAAGTGTTGAAAGGCACCGACACGATCACCGACGTCGGCGAAGGCGAGATCGTGACCGTTGATGCAAGCCGCTCCGATGGAATGCGCAAGCTTGCGATAGACTCGGAAGGTTATCTCACCGCGAAATACACAAAGTTTCCAGAGTTCCCGACGCTTTACCACCAAGGTGCGGGCGGCGAACATCAGGTCGCGATTACTTTTGACGATGGTCCCGATCCGCAGTGGACGCCGAAGATTTTGGATATCTTAAAAGCGGCAAACGCAAAGGCCGCGTTCTTTTTAGTTGGAGTGAACGCGGAAAGATATCCGGGACTCGTTCGGCGAATCGTCAACGAAGGTCACGAGATTGGAAACCACACCTATTATCATCCGAACCTGGCGTTAGCCTGGCCCGAGCATGTCCGGCTCGAACTGAACGCGACGCAACTTTTGATCGAAACAATTACCGGCCGCGCGACCACTTTGTTTCGTCCGCCTTACGCTGCTGACACGCAGCCATCACAGATGAGCGAGCTGATGCCCTTGCAAATTGCGCAGGACTTGAGCTATCTCGTTGTTCTCGAAAACATCGACCCGCAGGATTGGGCGAAACCGGGTGCGGACATCATCGTTCAGCGGGTGAAGCAACAACGGCGCGATGGCAGCATCATTTTGTTGCATGACGCAGGTGGCGATCGTTCGCAAACCGTGGCTGCGTTGCCGCGGATTCTGGATTGGCTGCACACGCGCGGCGACACGATTGTCTCGTTGAGCACTTTGTTGGGAACAACACGCGACGCGGTGATGCCGCCGTTGCAAACAACGAACCCGTCGTTGGCGCGGCTGGTCAGTAGCGCCGGGTTTCGCGTTTATCACGCGCTGGAGGAATTTCTCTGGGCTTTCATGATCGTGGCAACAGCACTGGTGGTCGCGAGAACGTTGGTGGTGATTTGGCTGGCCTACCGTTTTCGACGCTTACCGAGAGGCGATTTCGCGAAGCCGGTCAGCATCGTAATGGCGGCGTACAATGAAGGAAAAGTGATCGCCGAAACACTGCGCTCGCTGCTTTCAACTGATTACAAAGGCGAAATCGAGGTCGTCGTGGTCGATGATGGTTCTCGCGATGAAACCGCTGTGGAAGTCGAACGCGTCGCGAATATCGATCCACGAGTGCATTTGCTGCGTCAGGAAAATCGGGGGAAGGCACGCGCGCTGCAGCGTGCGCTGGCGGCGGTTCATCACGGGATTGTTGTGTTCGTCGATGCGGACACGCATTTTCAACGCGACACGCTTTCGTTGTTACTCGAGCCGTTGGCCGACGAAACAATCGGCGCGGTTTCCGGCCACGCTAAGGTCGGCAACTTGCGAACGTTCATCGCGCGGTGCCAATCACTCGAGTACACTTGCGGATTCAATCTCGATCGTCGTGCTTACACGCGCTGGAATTGCATCACTGTGGTGCCGGGCGCGATCAGCGCGATCCGGAAAGAAGCAATCGATCAGGCCGGCGGATTGAGTTTGCAAACATTGGCCGAAGATACCGATCTGACTCTGGCGCTGCACAAAGATCGACAACGTATCGTCTACGTGCCGCAGGCGATTGCCTGGACGGAAGCGCCCGAATCTGTAGGCACGCTGGCGCGTCAGCGTTTTCGCTGGGCTTATGGCACGCTGCAATGTCTGTGGAAACATCGGGACATGGTTTTCAATTGGAACTATCGCGCGCTCGGCTGGTTTAGTTTGCCGAGCGTTTGGTTTTTCCAAATCATTCTCGTCGCCATCACTCCGATGGTTGATTTATTTTTGCTGGCCTCGCTTCCATTCGGCGCCTGGCGCGCGGTGTTGCCGTTCGTGATCACGTTCCTTTCAATGGATGTCATTCTGGCGACGCTCGCTTGCATTTTGGAACGCGAACCGATCGCGCGCGCATGGCGGATTTTACCAATGCGACTGATTTATCGGCCGATGCTGAGTTATTGCATTTGGAAGGCAATTTTGCGCGCAATCAAAGGCGCATGGGTCAGTTGGGGCAAACTTGAACGTACCGCCAGCGTGCCGGTGCGAGCGTAGGATTGAATTCGCTGTTCTGCGTTTTCCTGCGCCGACCTTAGCCTTCTTTTGGCGCCAACGTCAACCCCTGCGAGCAACTGTCGATTCAAGCCACCAGGCTTATACTAACGCTGCGCTTTCTCCAATTGCTCCCTGCTGACCCGCTTTTTTTCGCGGCGGACATCGTTCAGACGGCTCTGGAGGAGCGGTAGCTGCGATGCTTGCGGGTTTGGGTAATGGAGCAGAGTCCTATTATGCTTACCACCCCAGTACGCCGGCCCGGGTTGTTTTGCTTCTCCAATCCTCAACAGCAGGGCATTTTCTTCCTGTTGAAGCGCTGCGTAACGGTCTTGCAACGCCTGAATGCGATTGTTGGCCGCTTCTTGTTGAACCAAAATCGCATTGTTCTTTGCTGCTCGGTCCTCTCGTTGACGTTGGGCCTCCTCCTGCTGCTTTTGATATGCTGCATAATTAGCAGCCTGCTCGGCAGAGTATGCGGTCGCTTTTTGCGGGTCATACCCGAAGCGGATCTGAACGTCCTTAGGCAATTCAGTAAAATAAACTTTGGAGATGCCCGACTTGCTGGTTAGCGCGATGCCGTCGGGTTCGACCCGGCTAACTGTGGCGTCTTTGTATTCTTTTCCGTCAAGCGTTTTGAAGTCCTCCGCGAAGGCCGTTGATGTGAAAGATAGAATCAAAAATGTGAGAATTTTTCTGTTCATTTCTGTCCTCAACCTGGAGGTTTTCTGTTCTCATATTCGGGATTCTTCGGTCAAGGAGAATTCCTGGACCAGCGGAGCGTTTCTCCTCAACAGCAAGTCCCATACAACGCTCAACCAATGCGAATAACTTAGTGCAGTGCTGGACAACATTCGTCTTGCAGCGACCTTGCGAACTCAAATGCGCGCCGATGCAGTTTTTGGAGTGGCGATTGCACTCATTGGACTGACCTTGGCGCTGATTGGATGCCGAGAGCACGTCGCGGTCGCGCAAGTCGATCCAAACGGTCCGGTCGAGGTGGTCATTCCACAGCATAGTGCTTACACCGGTGCGTTCATGGATTTCGGAGACGAAGAAGACGACGTCACGTTGGAGATGATCGAGGATTTCGAACAGATGGTCGGCAAACATCAAGCAATCATCGCGTCGTCGAGTTATTGGGGGGAGCAAACTTTTCCGACGGCAAACCTGAACGTCGTCTGGCGGCACGGTTCGCTGCCGCTCGTGTTTTGGTCGCCCTGGGACAAGCCCTATGTGCAAAACCGCGGACCGGACAAATTCAGCCTTATCGACATCATCGCCGGGAAATGGGACGCCTACATCGACAAGTGGGCCGATGGCGCGCGCGAATTCGGTCATCCCATGATTGTCGCTTTCGGAGTGGAGATGAACGGTGATTGGTTTCCGTGGTCGGGAACATTTTATGGCGCCGAGGATTGGGATGACGCCGCCGACAATTGGAAAGGTCCGGAAAATTTCCGGCGCGCTTATCGGCATGTAGTCGATCGCAGTCGCGCCCGCGGCGCGACGAACATCAAATGGATGTTTCACGCCAATAATTATTCCTATCCGCTCGATACCTGGAATTTTGCGCCGGCTTATTATCCGGGCTCCGATTACGTCGATTGGTTAGGCCTGAGCGTTTACGGCCAGCAATTTAAAGACGAACCAAATCCGGATATTACGTCGTTGCTCGACTGGCCCTATCAGGAATTAAGCGGACTCGATCCCAACAAGCCGATCATGATTGCGGAATGGGCGACCGGCGAATTTCCCTACGAGCCCGGCGAACCAGGAATTCATAAACCGGAATGGATCAAACAGGCACTCGAACTCTTTCGGACACGCTATCCGCGAGTGAAGGCGGCGGTTTATTGGCACGAGCGCTGGCAAAATGTCGATCAAACTTACAGCAACCTGCGCGTTAATTCGTCGGTCGAATCGCTCCAAGCTTACCGTGCCGGCGTGGCGAATCCGGATTGGTTAGGGAATCTGATTCTAAAGGCGTTGCCAAAAAAGTAGATGTCTATCTAAGCGTTGTAGCAACCGGCCTGCGCCCGGTTTCGGTGACGGCGCGCGGCGCCGTGGCTACAGCTTATCGCCAGACGGCGAGAATGCCGCCGAGCGCGATGCAGCCAAAGAAATGGTAGCTGGAATCAATTAACCAAACCTTAAACGGTTTCGATTCCCACAAATATTGGATGGTCAGCGCTGTTGCTGAAAATCCAAGGCCTATACCGGCGCCGAGCTTTAGTCCGTGGCCGACATCGACGATGCCCGTCCTTGCAATTAAACGCGCCATGATCGCGGCGGCGACAAGATTACAAATGAAATTGCCGATCATCTTTGCCGCCATCCCGCTGCGCTCGAGCTTCACTCCATGTTGCTCGATGCCGGCCGCCCAAATTTTTCCGAACAAGGCCATATACCAGATGGCGCCGATGATCCAGTAAACTGCAGCTGCACAAATTATTGCTAACCAGTTCATACCGGCGGTTGTCTCAATCTTGTCGATCTAAAGCAAGGGAAAATCTGTGGCTCCGGTCGGGGGAAAGAAAATCAATTCGGTTAGACAAAATCCATGGTTGGCGGCGTCTTGATTATAAAAGACCGTGAAAAGGTCATGGAGAATGTCGCCACCGATGAAAATTGGAAGAATTGTTTTTCCCAGCTCGCGCCCGGCCTGCTGCTATTCGCGCGGCAATGGGCGCGATCGACAGCCGACGCGGAAGACATTGTCCAGGAAGCATTCGTCCGTTTCTGGCGAAAACAACATGAT
>JALYKJ010000022.1 GCA_030774845.1 Verrucomicrobiota bacterium | reverse complement strand
GTTGGCGACTGTCTCAGCGCAGGACGCGGCTTCGACGCCGGCGGCATCCCACGATGTCGAAACGTTGCGTCAGCAAGTGCAAGCGCTCACCGAAACGGTAAAGACGTTGCAACAACAAGTGAAGGATCAGCAAGCTGCGATCGACAAAACGAATGGAAACACGCCTTCGTCGTCGCCAAGTTCGGAAGCACCACCTGTTGCCGCAGCAACTTCGCCTTCGCCGGCCGCGAGCGCGGCAGCGCCGGCACATTTCGCAACCGAAGACGCATCGGTTGTTTCATCGATATCGAACACACCGCCCGCCGCAGCGGGTCCGGAAGTGAACGCGAACGGAACCGCCGTCTCCGGAAATTTTCCGACAACCGACACCTCAGTCGTTACGTCGGCTCCTGAAACAATTTCGAGCACCGGAGCGGGCGCGTCTTTGACTCAACCGATTTCGATCGGCGGCGGCGGGAAAAATTACATGAACATTTCGTTCGACGGACTGTTTGCGCTCGCCGGCTCAAGCGCGCGCGATCTCAGTGACATCGAACGCGGGGACCACGATCCGCAGCAGCGCGGATTCAACGCGCGCAACATCGAGCTCGCGTTCGACGGCGCGGTCGATCCTTATTTCGAAGGGTTCGCTAATATTGTTTTCAAGCTCGACAACGACAACCAGACCGAGGTCGAGGTTGAAGAAGCGTTCCTGCAAACGACGAGTCTGCCGTTCAATCTTCAACTCAAAGCCGGGCAATTCTTCGCCGCCTTCGGCCGGATCAATCCAACGCATCCACATACCTGGGACTTCGCGGACGCGCCCATCGTTCACGCACTCTTGTTAGGCGGCGACGGTTTGCGCGGAGTCGGCGCACAGATGTCCTGGATCGTGCCGGTGCCGTGGTACTCGCAGTTGATTTTCGCCGTGCAGAACGGTCGCGGCGGGACCGCGTACTCGTTTCGAAATCCTGGCAACGATGGAATGTTTTTCGATCGGCGGACAACCGACCGGGAACTGCGCGGGTTGCAGGATTTCGTTTGGATTCCGCGCTGGGAAAACTCAGTCGACCTTAGCCCGACGCAGGTGGTTCTGGCAGGAGTTTCGGGCGCGTTTGGATCGAATGAGACCGGCGCGAATTCGCGCACGCAGATTTACGGCGCGGATTTGCTCTACAAATGGAAAAGTGCGAACGCCGAAGGCGGATTCCCATTCGTGAAATGGCAAACCGAATTTATGTATCGGCGGTTCGAAGCGGGACGCGGTATGAACGAATCGTTTCCGGTTGCGGAAACGTTTCACGATTGGGGTCTCTATTCCCAGGTGCTTTGGGGATTCAAAAAAGGCTGGGTCGCCGGAATTCGCGGCGATTATTACGACGCTGAAGATTCGAAATTCACTGACGATCTGGATCGACAATCGCGCTCACGGATCAGTGGAAATATAACCTGGTACCCGACCGAATTCTCAAAGATCCGTTTGCAATACAATCACGACTTTCTCTACGAAAACTTTTTTCTCGCCGATCGCGACGTCGATTCGATCTTTCTTCAGTTTGAATTCATTCTCGGCGCGCACGGCGCTCACAAATTTTAAGTTACGCATTGTCATCCTGAACGAAGTGAAGGATTTCCAAAAAACTCGAGCATCACACAATTCAATGAGCGTGATCTTCGCTTCGATTGTGAGATTCCTCGCTCCACTCGGAATGACAAAGCGCACTCGCGCCGTCCACAAATGCTAATTATGAAAAAAATTCTCTTAATTTTGTCCACAATCCTCGCGTGCGCTTTCACAGGGCACGCGAAGCTCAATGTGGTAGCGACACTTCCCGATTTCGGATCGCTCGCGCGCGAAATCGGCGGAGACAAGATCGACATCGTCGTCCTCGCCAAAGCGACCGAGGACCCGCACTTCGTCGACGCACGTCCGAGTTTTGTTGTCTCGTTGCGCAGCGCCGATGTGTTGATTGACGGTGGCGCAGAGCTCGAGCTTGGCTGGTTGCCGCCCCTCTTGCAAAACGCGCGCAATCCGAAAATCGAGATCGGCAAACCGGGACGCATTCAGGCTTCGCAAGGGATTCGCCTGATGAACGTGCCAACGAACGTCACTCGCGCGGCCGGCGATGTTCACGCGCTGGGCAATCCGCATTTCACGGTCGATCCAATCATCGCCAAAGCGATCGCGCAGCACATTGCGCAATCGTTCGCCGTACTTGATCCACCGAATGCCGCATTTTACGACGGAAACTACAAGAAATTCGAAGCGACCATTAACGCGAAATTACAAGAGTGGGGAGCGATCATGCTGCCATTTCAAGGCCAGCATGTCGCCGCC
>JALYKJ010000021.1 GCA_030774845.1 Verrucomicrobiota bacterium | reverse complement strand
GGCGTCAACCGACGCAACTGATTTTCAGCTGAGCGTCCTTAATCCTGGCGGACGAGATCTTGAACAATATTTTGACGAACCGGTTGGTCCGAGTGCGACCGGCCATCCACCGATCAATCTTCACGCGTTCGCGGCTTGCACGCGCGGTTCGTTTCACCGGACGACAAAAAATGCGATCGAGGAAAAGCGCCCGATTCTTCTTTTGCTCCGCGGCAATTTTCAAGCGACTGAACGCGCGCTGGCTGAATGCCAAAAGGAGAAACGAACCGTCGCGGTCGCGTTCAAAGAAGCCGGCCTGCATCAAATTGCCGAACAGTTAGGCAAACCCAAGAAGCTCGCGCGATTCATGCGCATCGTCGGACGGGCGGACGGATGCGTCGCTACAACTCCGGAAGCCGCTGAGATTTTTCGCCGTGCCCGGCCCGAACGCGACGCCGACACCGTGGCTTTTGTTCCGACACCTTATCCGCTTGAAGACAAACAATGGAGTTTCGCTGTTCCGCCTAACGAACAGTCCGGCATTTTCGTGGGCACCCGCGAATGGGACGTCCCATCACGTAACCATCTTGCGGCGCTTTTGCTCGCCCGAGAAATTTGCCAGAACAGCGGCGAACCAGTGACCATATTCAATCTCGATGGTCGAAAGGGTGAAAAACTTTTGACCGAATTAGAATTCCCGCCGGGGAAATTGCGCGTCCGTGGCAAGCGAGAACCGTACGCCGATTACCTGCGCGAGATCGCAAAGCACAAGATCGTCCTGCAACTCGATCGCAGCCGCGTGCCCGGCCAGGTCGCCGGTGACGCGCTGCTTTGCCGAACAATTTGCGTCGGCGGCGACGGCGCGATTGAGCGGCTCGCATTTGCCAATTTGTGCGGAGAAGGGCGAACCACCGCCCAACTCAAAACCCTCGCCTTAGAATTACTCAAAAACACCGCCGGACGTGCGACCGCGATTGTCGAAACGCAATGGCGCGCTGCCGAGCGTATTTCTTTTCAAGCGGTTCGAAAACAATTGGCGGTTTTTTTCGAGCGGATTGAGAAAGGTGTGGTTGATCCTCAACCGACCCTGCCAATCATTCCCAGATAAATTTCTTCGAGCCGGCGAATTTGCTTCTGCTGATCGAATTTCTCCGCCACCACATCAGCGCCGTTTCGAGCGAGTCGCGCCAGAAGATGTCGATCTTGCACCGCTTCAAGCAAGGCGTGTGAAAGCGCCTCGTGATCGCACTCCGGCACCAAAATTCCGCTCACGCCATTTTCGATGGCCTCCGGAATTCCGCCGTGATCGGTCGCGAAAACAGGAAGACCGCTCGCCATCGCTTCCAACATCGAATTAGGAATGCCTTCCTGGTTCCCGTCGCTGCCCGTTTCGCTCGGGTGCAGAAAAATGTGCGACGCGTAATAGATCTCGCGCAATTTCTCCGGCGCCACGAAGCCCGGGAGAGCCACGCGATTGTCGATCTTGAGTTTGCGCGTCAATTCCTGGAGCTCGCGCAACATCGGTCCCTCGCCGGCGATCGTTAACATCGCGTTCGGATAGTGCGTCAGAAAATTGGTGAACCCGTGCAGTGTTGTCGCCAGACCCTTCTTTTCAATCAAACGGGAGGCTTGGACAAAACGCCATTCACCGTTGGCGGGAAATTCCCGCTCGCGAAACGGAAATTCCTGCAATGGAATGCCCGTGCGGACGATGTCGATCTTGTTTTCGTCGCATCCGAGTTCTACCACGGCGCGTCGCAATGATGCCGAGCGAACAAAAACTCGCGTGACGCGGTCGAGCATCTGTTTGGTTGCGTTCCGATAAGCACGCTTTTCCATGTCCACCATAACGTCGGCGCCGTGAAAAGAAACGACGCTTGGCTTCGACCACGCCTGAATCAGCGGCAAGAGATGCACCGCAATGTGCCCGAAAAAAATGTGTAGAAGCTGCGCGTTCTCTCGATTCAGAACTTCCGCCAACGCGCTTACCTCTCGCGCTGAAATCTGCCACGGCTTGTTGCGAATCTGTCGAAACCAGAAACGCCGCAGGAAATGGGTCGCCGGTTTTGCGACGATGTCGATCTTATCGAACGGAAACTTGTCCGGATTCTCGCGTTTCTGGGCGATGACGATTGGCTGAACGCGGCGAAGGCCGGTGATTTGCCGGTAGATGTGCAGCATTTCCCGCTTGAGAAACGTCGCACAATAGAAGGCGACGACCGGTCTTGGATCAGGCGAGTCGTTCAATGTTTGAAATCAAACATCGAACGGCAAAATCAAAAATTAATTGTGAAGAGCTTGATCCCTCTCCACTTTCCGGTGTCGGGATCGAGGACGACGCTGTCTTCGGCTTTTCCGTATTGCGGCGGTGCCTTTGGATTCAACATCTGAAATGGATTCCCGCCACGGGCGGCGCGCGGAAGAACGCCGTCCGTATTTTCCTTGCGGAGAGGCGGCGGAGTTGGAGACGGCGCGGCATGTCCGCGAGTCTTGGCGGTGAACGTTTTCGACGTTTTCTTTTGCGTTTGCGGCTGCTGCGCAAGAACCAAGCTCGCGAAGGCGATAAAAATTCCGAACGTCACGAGCCTCTTCATCACTGTTTCTCCAGTTAAGGGTCTTGCCGGTTACACTCCTCCGGCACACAATTGTCAAGATAAATGGATTATTTGGAAAAAGCCAGGCGCGTTCTTGACGTCGAAATTGTCGAGCTGCAGCGGCTGCGCCAGCGGCTGGGCGACGATTTCTCGCGCGCGGTCTCGTTGATCAAAGATGCAGTCGATGCGCGCGGCAAAGTGGTTGTAATCGGCGTCGGAAAATCCGGGCATATCGGAGGCAAGATTGCGTCGACATTAACCAGCACGGGATCACCCGCGGTGGTTTTGGATTCGCTGAACGCGTTGCATGGCGATCTCGGAATGGTGGCCGACGGCGACGTCGTCCTGGCATTGAGCTCAAGCGGCGAAACCGAAGAGCTCGTGCGCATCTTGCCGGCGATCGCCCGGTTCCAGGTCAAGATCATTGCCATCTGCGGTGATGCCGATTCCACTCTCGCGAAAAACGCGCACGTCGTTCTCGATGTAAACGTCGAGCAGGAAGCTTGTCCGTTAAATCTAGCCCCAACTTCGAGCACGACCGCAATGCTCGCTCTTGGTGATGCGATCGCGATGGTTCTGCTGGAGGCACGTGGATTCAAAAAAGAGGATTTCGCCAAATTCCATCCCGGCGGAAAAATTGGACGCAGTCTGCTTATTCGCGTGCACCAGTTGATGCGGCCGCGCGAATCAATGGCAGTGGTTTTGCCGACCGCGACTGTTCGCGACGTGCTCAAGGCGATGACCAGTGTTCGCGCCGGCGCGGCCGTTGTAGCGGGCGAAGATCGACAATTACTCGGCATCTTCACCCATGGCGATTTCGCGCGCCATTTTCAATCCGATCCGAAAGTGGGCGAACGTCTGGTGGCCGATTTGATGACATTGAATCCAGTGACGGTGCACAAAGACAAATTGGCGGTCGAAGTTCTCAAATTGCTCGAGACCCATCGCATCGACGATCTCGTCGTGGTTGATGATGATAAGGTCCCGGTCGGCGTCGTCGATTCCCAAGATCTCACCCGCTTGAAGTTATTGTAGGGCAACCGCGTCGGTTACCGATAGATGGCAGGCGATGCGCCTGCCCTACGATTGCAAAATCACACAACGCATGTAACGTCCGCCCTCTTTTCACTGGTCACTCATCACTTGTCACTTTTGTCATGGCCGCAGCTAACGATCTCCGCCGGGGAATGGCGATAAAATACAATGGCAAC
>JALYKJ010000020.1 GCA_030774845.1 Verrucomicrobiota bacterium | reverse complement strand
ACTCGGCATCGTGTTCACCAACAATGACCAGCGTTGGTGTCTTCACGTTTTTGATGAAGTGAATGGGTGAACTCTTTTCGTAAACTTCCGGATCGTCGTAAACCGAGGCGCCGAAAAACGGCATCATCCATTGATCGATCAGGTTCTGGCCGTAGTAACTTTGCCAATTGGCAATACCGGCGCCGGCGACCGCGGCGCGGAATCGATTCGTTTGGGTGACGGTCCACATGGTCATGAATCCGCCGTAACTCCAGCCGGTCACGCCAAGGCGATTCGGATCAATCGGATATTTTTTTATCGCCGCATCGACTCCGGCAAGATTATCGCGCAGATCGCCGTGGCCAAAATCTTTTACGTTGGCGCGGGTGAAGTCTTCGCCCTGGCCGTAGCTACCGCGCGGATTCGGCAGGAGCACGTAGTAACCGCGGACTGAGAGAGCAGCGATGATCGCTCGCGACATTCCAAAACCCGCGGGCCAGTCGGACGTTGTTGCGCTGGAAGGTCCACCATGGATCAGGACGGCCATCGGATATTTTTTCCCGGATTCCACTTTCGCGGGCGGAACGATCCAGCCCTGGATGTTAAAGCCTTCGTTAGTCCATTCGAAACTTTCTGCTTTTCCCCAAGTCGCAGCTTGATCTGAGTTATTGCTCGTCAATTGCCGCCATTCGCCGATCGGGCCGGCCCAAACTTCGGGCGGCGTGTTGTAAGTGCTGCGAACGACGGCGGACAATTTACCGTCCTTCGCGAGTGCGAAGTCGGGGAAATTGCCGAATGCATGAAAGCTTTCGGGTCCTTTCCAAATTGTGCGCACGGAATTGTCCGCCACGCTTAATTCGGAGATCGCACCTCCGCCACCGACGTATTCAGTGAGCAGAATGCGATCGGGCCAGCGCCAGAAAAGCGAACTGACTGAAGTTTTGCGACCGGGCGTGCGATTGACGGCGTGGCCGCCATTGGCCGAAATCGTGAAGAGATCGCCGCCATGAAACCCTTCGTCGCTCATCAAGCCTTCGATGAACGCGACCGATTTCCCATCCGGCGACCAGCGCGGAACTGCGACCTGAAGCGAAGGTTTGTAAATCGATGTCCCCGCGCCTTTGTCGATGTCGATCTTGTAGATCTGCGCGATCCACCAATTGTTGTCGCCCGGCCCCGGCGCTGCGGTAGCGACGAACATTTTGTCGTCTGGCGACCAATCGAAATCGTAAATGTGGAGATCGGCGGGTGAAACTTGACGCAGCTGATTGCTGGCAATGTCGAGAACCGCGATCCGCTGATTGTGAATCGCTTTGTCGATCACGCCGGTCGTGGGAGGCGCGGCCAGGAGGGGCCCGCCGCCACTAGCACCCTCTATATATAAGAAGGCAATTTGTTTCCCGTCGTATGACCAACACGGGCGCGCGGCGTATCCACTTAGGTGCGTAAGTTTTTTCGCACCGTAACCGTCAGCGTTCGCCGTCCAAAGTTGCTTCTGGTCTTTCTCACCAGCGGTGGAAAAAAACGCGAGCGTTTTGGAATCGGGCGACCACGCTGGATCAGCATCCTTTCGTTCGCCATCTGCTCCGACATCAACCATCGTCGCCGGTTTATCTCCTGACGCCGCGCGAACGTGAGTCTGCTTCGCCGATGTAGCGGCCGTCGATTGCACCCACGAGACATTTTTGCCATCGGGCGAAAGCGCGATGTCGCCGTAAAGGACCGTTTTACCCAACTGTTCGGTGAGCTGCATGTTCTGAGCTGTTAACAGTGCCGGAAACAAACACGCCAGAAAAAAAAGCTTCATCATGCGGTGGATCTCAGTTCTTTTGGTTGCGGTCGTAAGGAATGATGTTGTCCCACTCGTCCGCCGATGAGCGGGCGACGAAGGCGACGACGGGTTCGGTATCGCTCACGTTAAAGACTTCATGAGGCACGCCCGGTTTGATGTAAATGAAATCGCCGGCTTCGTTTTCCAGCACTTTCTTGCATCCGTCTCCGAATTCGTGGCGGACTTTTCCTTCGACGATGTAAAGGATCACTTCGAAGTCGACGTGAATGTGGGCGTAGGCGACACCGCCGGGCGGAATGGTGGCGATGTTAGCCGAGAGTTTCGTGGTACCGACATTTTTGGACGACATGCCCTGTTTATAATGGATCCCATTCCAATCACGACGAGCGCCGCCGCCGCGAATCGTCAGTATTCCGTCGTGATCTTCTACCGCGCTAAGTTGGATGTTGTCATTCATAAAAAGTTGAGGGGTTGAGCTGTTAGGTTTGTGCTGTCTTCCTTGCGGGCAGAAGCTTGGTTACAAAGGCATTGGTTGTCTTCTCCAAAAAAATTCCCCAGGTACTCAGGATTGCCACCGCGATTAAAAAGACGAAGAGAAAAATCAAGATCGGTTGCGGTCGAATGCGAAGCCCGAGCCAGATGACGTAAGGCTGATGAATGAGATAGAGGCCGTAGGAGTAGATGCCGACGAGACCGAAGATTTTGGCGAGGCCGGCAACGCGCGAGATCAATCCGGCGACGCCGGCGATGACGAGAAAACAGCACGCGCCTGTTCCGAAATCGCAAAAGACGTAAGCGACGCCGTTGTCGTAAAGTTTCAACGCAAGTGGGTACATAAGCAGGCCGGCAACGAGTCCGGAGCCGCGCAAGAGAAACCATTCCACGCGGGATGTCGATCTTGTATGCGACATTCCGAGCACCATTCCCAAAGCGAATTCAGGCAGGCGACAGATCGCGAAGCCGCCGAGGATCCACAAACCATGTTGCGGATAAACATCGAGCATTAGATAGCGAACGAAAAATCCGAGCGCACACGCACCCAGCAAAAAGATCCAGGCGCCGAATTTTCTCGCCGCCCAAAAGAGGAGGGGAAAAATTAGATAAAATTGGATGAGCATGGAGAAATACCACCAGGAAGCGTTGAGGTACATGAAATTCATCGTGATATCGATGAAACGGAGGCCGAGAAGACTCAGAATGATCCGATCGTCGACCGGCTCCAATCGCGCGACGAAAGGCGAAACGAGATAAACGAGATGTGCCACCCAATACATCGGATAAAGCCTGACGAATCGCCCGCCGTACCATGCGCCCCAGGCGACGTGGCCTGACTCGGCACGCGCCATGGTCGATTGCATCAGCGTCCAACCGCTCAGAATGATAAACGCACCGACGGCATGGAAACCGAGGCCAGAAATTTGCCACCAGCCAGCGCGCAAGATCGACATCGTGCCCGCGACAAGACCGCTCCAATCCGCAGCCGGAAGCTGGTAATGCTCGAAGACAGTTCGGAAGAAATGAAAATAGACCACAAAAAGAATGGCGAGACCCTTTGAAATATCGAGCCACTGAAGCCGTTTCATTAATGAGAGTTTCTAAAGAAAGCAGGAATCTGGAAAGCAGGATAGGATTAACCGGATCCTTTACTCAACTTCAGAGGCGAATGTGTTTTGCCTGAGTTGCGCCACACCGGCCAATTTGTATAAGCTTGCGCCGATGAATTCCGGCAGCGCGTCGCAATCGTCCCCAGGTTTCCGCGCGTTCCTTCGCTCTGAATATCCATTTTTCATCGGGCTCGCGACCGCAGTGATTTTTCTGGTGTTGGGAAGCGAAGTTTTGGAGAACGTGGCCCACCCTTACGTGCTGGGAGCGATTTTTGTCTGGTTGCTCGGTGGCGTGCTCTGGTCGGCGGTTTCGGTCGTGCGTCACGCCGATTGCCTCGCGGTAAAGTGCGGCGAACCTTACGGGACACTTATCCTCACGCTTTCTGCGATCAGCATCGAGGTGGTGATGATCTCCGCCGCGATGCTCCACGGCGCGAATAATCCGACCCTCGCTCGTGACATGATGTTCGGAGTGGTCATGATTGCGCTCAAT
Organism: Verrucomicrobiota bacterium; assembly: GCA_030774845.1. GTDB lineage: Bacteria > Verrucomicrobiota > Verrucomicrobiia > Chthoniobacterales > UBA10450 > AV40. The sequence goes on along the minus strand of JALYKJ010000020.1, from coordinate 1,655 downwards.
GGTCTGGTAGGATTTTCACTTCTGTTAGGCGGACTACGTCACCACGAGCAAAATTACAATCTGCAAGGAGCGAGTGCATATCTGAACACGATCATGGCGCTGACCGTCCTTGGATTGGTTCTGCCCAATTTTACTACCTCGCTTTCCGGTCCGCGGTTCTCACCCGTCCAGGAGATATTTCTCGTCGTTACGTCCCTGAGCCTTTACGTAATTTTTCTTTTCATTCAGACCGGACGACACCGCCAATATTTCAAGGAGGCGGCAGGTGCGCCGGTCACAACGGCGGGCGGTAATCATTCTCCATTGCGTTTACGGTCCACGGGTTTCCACGGGGCCATGTTGTTTCTGTATCTGGTCGTGGTCGTAGTGTTAGCAGAGAAGTTTGCCATTCCGCTCGATAACTGCATCGAGAAGCTCAGTATGCCGCAAGCGTTTGGCGGCGCGATCGTAGCAGGGTTGGTCCTCGCGCCGGAAGCATTGAGTGCGGTCAAAGCGGCGAGAGGAAATCAGTTACAACGGTCAGTCAATATTCTGCATGGATCCGTGCTCGCTTCCATCGGTCTGACCATTCCCGCAGTGCTCATTATTGGCATGACGACAAACCGCCAGGTCGTCCTCGGGATTGAGGGCGGTAATCTTCCGCTGCTTGTCCTTACTTTAGGTGCGAGCGTGGTAACGTTCGGCAGCGGCAAGACTAACGTCTTGCAGGGCTGCGTCCACCTGCTGCTCTTTGCCGTTTTCCTACTGCTGATCTTTTGTCCGTGACATTCGGTCCGAGGTGCGAGCCGCACTGGCGTTGGACCGGCATTAAACTGACGAGGCCTGTCTCTTCTCAATGACGACCAAGAAGATTCCGCCGAGAACTGCGATGGAAGCGATCACGTAACGCAAAGTAATCGGCTCGCCGAGTAAAAGAATTCCACCCGTTGCGGCGAGCACCGGGACACTAAGTTGAACAGTCGCAGCGCTCGCAGCTTTCAAACCTGGCAATGCAGCGTACCAGATCACGTAACCAAGTCCGGAAGTCATCGCGCCGGAGGTGACCGCGTAAGTGACGCCTAACGAGTCGAGACGCATTTTCGGCAGCATGATAATGCTGACCAGCGCCGCGAATGGAACGGCGCGCAAAAAATTTCCAGCGGTGGAGGCGGTGACGTTGCGTACGGCTTTTCCGCGTAGCGAATAAACGCCCCAAGCTATTCCGGCGCCAAGCATCAGGATCGAACCGATCAACGGCGGAGCGGAGAGCCCGGGAAACACGAGCACGACAAGTCCGGCGACGGCCACGACCAGGCCGGCTATCTGGATTGCATGCAATCGCTCGCCTTTGCGGAACCCCCAGAGAATCATTGTTGCCTGGACCGCGCCGAATAAAAGCAACGCTCCCGTTCCGGCGGAGAGACTGTTGTAGGCAAACGAAAATGCGGCGGCGTAAGCAAAGAGCGCAAGCGCGGAAATCCAATTGCCGGCGGCCCTCATCCCAACCTTCTCCCTGAGGAAGAAGGGGCCGCCTCTCCCGTTGGGAGAGGATTGAGGTGAGGGGAATCCTATTCTGGTTTCTGATTCTTCAGCTAAAGCCGAAGCCGTTCTCTTAACGCTCAACATTTTTCTCGACTCCAAAATGAGCCAAAGCGCGACGGCGCCGGAGAAAATGC
>JALYKJ010000019.1 GCA_030774845.1 Verrucomicrobiota bacterium | reverse complement strand
AAAGGCTATATGGCCGCTGAAGATAGCGATACCGGAATAAAGATTTACCTGCGCGAGATCGGGCAGATCCCGCTTTTGACGCCGCAGCAGGAGATTGAGCTCGCCGCCAAGATCAAAAAGGGCGATCGCGAGGCCCGCGCGCTTATGATCCGCTCCAATTTGCGCCTCGTGGTCAAGATTGCGCACGATTACGCGAATCTCGGTCTGCCGTTGCTTGATTTGATCTCGGAAGGCAACATCGGCTTGATGAAAGCAGTCGAGCGTTTCGATCCGGCCAAGGGCGGCAAGCTCAGCACTTACGCCGCGTGGTGGATCAAACAATCGATCAAACGCGCGCTGGCTAATCAGTCGAAGACGATTCGTTTGCCCGTCCACTTAGTCGACAAAATTTCCAAAATGCGCCGTGTCTCTTTGCAGATGAGCGAAGAGCTTGGTCGCGAACCGACTGACGATGAGCTCGGCGAGGAGATTGGAATTGCAGCCGGAAAAGTGTCCCAGCTCAAGACGGTCTCGATCCGCCCGGCTTCACTTGATGCCCCGATCAGCGATGACGATTCGACTGAATTCGGCGAAATCGTCGGGGATGAGGACGCGCAGACGCCGTTCGAACTGTTGCGCGACAAAAACTTGCGCAACGAAGTCGGCGGTTTGCTCGACGTGCTCGACGATCGCGAGAAGAAAATTATCTTCCAGCGCTTCGGCCTCGATGGCGGAAAACCAAAGACGCTCGAGGAAGTCGGCAAGAAATTTGGCGTTACCCGCGAGCGCATTCGTCAGCTGCAAAACATAGCGTTGTCGAAACTGCGTCGGGCACTGAGCAAAAAAGAGAAACCGATCGACGTCGAGTTGCCGGTCGAAGCTTAAATGTAGCCACGGCCCTGCGGGCCGTCAGAATCCCGTAAATGCCAATCACCAACCGGCCACAGGCTGGTGGCTACATCATTTTGCCGTGCGCAACTGGACGCAATCGACCAACGCGTCCCGCGCACGCACGTCGCTGATGATGACGAGATTGTCGCCCGCGGCGGTCAGCTTCTGATCGCGCAAATATTTCTGGGCGGTCTCGATCGTTGCATTCGGGTCATCGCTGAATTCAATCCGCGCCGGGCAAACCCCCCAGCAGATCGACAACTGCCGCCGCACTTCTTCGCTCGGCGTGAAAGCAAAAATAATGGCGCGCTCCGGGCGCAAGTTCGAGGTGTTGCGCGCCATTCTTCCGTGTCGCGTGAAGACGATGATCTTCGATCGAGTGAGGGAATTGGCGAGGACCACCGCAGAAGCAACCGTTTTTTGCCGCGCGTCCTCCAGAATGGCAGATTCGGCATAACCCGCGCCGCCACTTCGCTCGATTCGCGTGGCCACGCGATTCAAAACCTCCACACATTCGACTGGATATTGGCCGACGCTCGTTTCGCCGCTCAACATGATTGCATCCGCTTGCTCGAAAACTGCGTTTGCTATGTCAGTGATCTCCGCTCGCGTCGGCACGCGATTCTTGATCATCGATTCGAGCAAGTGCGTCGCGACAATCACCGGCTTGCCCAGCCGAATACAACTTTTGACGATTCGTCGCTGAATGATCGGCAATTCTTCCATCGGCACTTCAATCCCAAGATCGCCGCGGGCGACCATGACCAGGTCCGCAGTCTTGATAATGTCGTCGATCGATTCGACGGCCGCCTGGTCCTCAATCTTAGCCAGCACCTGCGCTTTGCTTTTTTTGCGGGCGAGCAAATTGCGAAGCTCCACCAAATCGCCGGGTTTGCGGACAAAACTGAGCGCGACGAAATCGACGCCGAGCTTCGCCCCGAGCCCAACGTCAGCAATGTCCTTTTTTGTCAACGGTGGAAGACTGACATGAATACCGGGCAAATTGATATGGCGCCGCGAGCCGAGTGCCGCCGGGGTGATGACTTTGCAAAGAACGCGATTTTTCTTCTTCTCGATTACCGTGAGCTTGATCAGTCCGTTGTCGACCAGAACGGTGTCGCCGACGTTCACGTCGTTGGCGAACTTGTCGTAATTGACCTCGACCGATTTCTTTTCGGTCTTTTTCGCGTGACCCACGGTAAACTCGAGCACGTCCCCCTTCTTTAGTTCTAACGGCGTCTTCACCGGCCCGGTCCGGATTGCTGGTCCTTGCGTGTCGAGCAAAACTCCGATCGGACGGCCAGATTCCTGGGCCAGCTTACGGATGCGCGGAACAATCTTCCGCACCCATTCACGCGGTGCGTGACTCATGTTTATGCGAAAGACGTCTGCTCCGCGCGCGATCAGTTGGCGAATTGTTTCCGGTTTTTCCGTCGCCGGACCGAGCGTGCAGATAATTTTTGTCTTCCGCATCCTCTAAAGCCTCAAGTTTGTCCGGAGGAAAGCAAAGCCGAAAGAAAAAACGCGGCACGCCATCACGACGTGCCGCGTCAAAACGTAATTCTTACAGATTTACTTCAGCTTACCCTGCGTTTCCTGAGCGAGCTTGAGGTGGGCACTGACCATTTTCGCGCCCTTGGCTGCGAACGCTTTTAGGTCTGGATCAGTTCCGCTTTGCGCTTCTTTTTGGAACTCGGCCAGGTCCGCCTGATGATCCTTCACCATCATGTCCATGTAATCCTTGTCCGATTTCCATTTGCCCAGCGATTTCGCGGCCGGAAGCGAGACCCCTTCTTCCTTCGCCAGTGCCATCAACTCGCTGTTGGCCTTGGAATGATCGGTCACCATCCGATTACCGAATTTTTTCACATCGGCATTTTGGCCGTTCTGTGCGGCCAACTTGCCCCATTCAACTTCCATCATGCCGCCCTTGGCCGCGTTCATCATGAAAGTTTTGTCCGCCGCGCTCAGCTTGCTCGCAGCTTTCGCGGGGCTCTTTGCCGGGGCAGGGCTTTTTACGTCTGTGTTCGCCCCAGTTCTCAACGGTGGATATTGATTTTGAAGCGCGCTGCTTGTCGTAGCCAGGCAAAGCGCTCCGACTGCCAGGGTGACAATTGCGATTCGTGACATTATAAGATTTTTTTTCATAAGTGTTTGCAGGTTCTGATGCCGCCATTCGGCATCAGAGGTTCGCATCTTGACACAGCTCTGGACGTGCATGCAAGCCAGCTATTCGAGGTCGCAAGATCCGATCCGCTACAGGACGGATTCACCGTGGCGAACATTCAGCAACTCAACTCCCCTCCTTGCCCGGTTGGTATGAGCTTTCTACCCGATCGGCCACGTCCCTGTAGCCGTAATCAGATTCGTAAATTTGTTTCATGCAATTGAGCGACTTCTCGCGCTCGCCCATCTTTTCGTAAACGATCCCGAGGTTGTAGACGATTTCCTTTTTCATTCCGTCCATCGTTAGAATCTCTTTCGCCGCGTCCTCGAATTGTTTCATCGCCAGATCGAGCATGCCGAGTTCGCGGTAACAAACGCCGAGCAGGTTCATCGCTTTCAAGCGCGCATTAGGATTTTGTCGTGCGCGCTGCAATTCCGGCACGGCCTCGCGAAATCGCTGCGCGTTGACGAAGTGCTCGCCGAGTTCGAATCGCAATTGAAGATCGGTCGGATTACGCTCCAATCGTTTTTGCGTTTCCTCGATCAATATTCCGGCTCGGTTTTTCTTCGCGGCCTGAAGCTCTTCGCTTTTCTTCGCGTGGACCGCGTCTTTCTTCGTGTGGTCGGCGAGAAATTCCTCATGCGCCGCGATGTCCCGTTCCGCGCCGCGCATTTTCAAACTGGACACTTTTCGGATGAGAGCCGAGTCGGTGCTCCCGGTTAACTCGACGGCTCGTTGATACCATTTGATCGCCGATTCGATGTCGTCCTTTTGTTCGCAGAGCGAACCTAATCGCCGGGCAAGATCGATATTCTGCGGTTCAGCTCGCTGCCGCCCTTGCAATTCCGCGATCTGCTGGTCGAGCGCTTCGCCGGTCAATTGCATTCGACTTTGCTGCTCCAGCGAAATCGCGACATCCTTGTCTTTGATCAGTTCGCGATAACTTTCGGCTTGGGCCCAGCCGCCGGTGCTCATCGATGCTCGCGCCGATGCGTCTTTTCCCAACCTCAACGCTGCTGCGTCGAGCGGATCGATCTCAGTGATTCGATTGTAAACTTCCACCTCCTCCTCACTTTGACCGGTCTGATGATAAAGCTGCCCCAGTTCGTGCAGCAGTTTTACGTCGCGCGGGTTTTCTTCGAGCAAAGTTCGTAGCGCGAACACGCCGATCTCCGGCCAGCCCGCCGCCACCGCCGCTTCTTTCAACGCCAGATTTGCCTGTCGATGGTTTGGTTCCTCTTCCAAAACTTTTTCGATCATTTCGACCGCGCGCTGCGGCGCCTTCTTGATTTCGCGCTGCGCCTTCATCACTGCGATCGGTGCGGTCGAAATGTTAAAAAAGCTTTTTTTGCCGGCTTTCTTTTTCGCAATTTCGGCGCGGCGGAGCAATTGACGTCCGGTCAAAAATTCCGGCTCCTGTTTCAGGATTCCCTGCAAAAGCGAAATCGCGTAACCAAAATTGCGGAGTTCAATCGCCGCCATCGCCTTCAACCAATGGCTGCGTTGCGTTTCGCTTAGTTCTTTTTCGGTTTTAACCGGCATCGTCCGCTTATTTTATCACAACTTTGTCATTCCGAGCGGAGTCGAGGAATCTCTCACTAATTAAAGAAGGTCCAGCTGCGGTTTTTCTGCCTTTGGCGGCGTTGATGTCGATCTTCTCTTGCGCGCCTTCGGCTGGTCCGTCACGCCGTTCGGATTTTCCAGGTGCGCCAGAATCTCCTTGGCCCGATCCAAAATTTCCTTTGGCAAACCGGCCAGTCGCGCAACCTGGATCCCATAGCTCTTGTCCGCGCCGCCCGGCACGATCTTGCGTAGAAAAATGATCTGCTCGTTCCATTCCCGCACCGCCACGTTGAAATTGCAAACGCCTTTGCGTTCCGCGGCCAATTTCGTCAGCTCGTGATAATGCGTCGCGAACAGCGTGCGCGCTTTGATCTTGTCGTGCAGAAATTCCGCCACGCTCCAGGCAATCGACAACCCGTCGAATGTCGATGTCCCGCGGCCGATCTCATCCAGAATGACCAGGCTGCGCTCGGTTGCGTTGTTCACGATGTTCGACGTCTCGTTCATCTCCACCATGAACGTCGATTGGCCGCGCGCCAGATCATCGTTCGCGCCGACGCGCGTGAAAATGCGATCGACCAGTCCGATCTCCGCGCTCGCCGCTGGGACGAAGCTGCCAATCTGTGCCATTAACACGATCAGCGCGACTTGCCGGATATAAGTCGATTTGCCTGCCATGTTCGGCCCGGTCACGATCGCCAGCCGCATGTTTTCTCCATCCAACGTCGTGTCGTTAGGCACAAACTTTTCTTCGACGAGATTTTGATCGAGCACCGGATGCCGGCCATCTTTGATCACGAGCCGCAATGATTCATTCAATGTCGGGCGGCAGTAATTGAAAAGCCGCGCCGTTTCCGCGAGCGCGCCGATAACATCGACAGTCGCAATTGCTTCCGCGGTTCTCTGAATCGGTCCGAGTTCACGCAGCGTTTCCTCTCGCAACTTCTGGAAAAGTTCGTACTCGAGATTTCGGGCGCGCTCATCCGCGCCGAGAATTTTGCCCTCCATCTCTTTCAACTCCGGCGTGATGAAACGCTCACCGCCAACCGTCGTTTGTTTGCGCGTGTAATGTGGCGGCACGCTCGCCAAGTTCGGTTTTGTTACTTCGATGAAATAACCGAACACGGAATTGTAACGGACCTTGAGCGACTTGATCCCGGTCGCCGCGATCTCGCGTTCCTGCAATCGGCTGATCCAGTTTTTGCCGTCGCGCGAAGCATTCCGCAGCTCATCAAGATCGACATCGTAACCGTCACGGAAAATTCCGCCCTCTTTCAAAGCCAGCGGCGGATCACCCACCAGCGCTTTGCTCAACTTCTCTGCCAGCGCGGGCATTTCCTGAATTTCATTTTGCAAACGTTGCGCGAGCAATTCCACATTGTTCATCTCGTTCGCCCGATTCGCGCCGAAGGACAGGCGGTCCAGTAACTTTTGCACTTCCGATTTTAATTTCGGGATTTGTCCGAGTGACGCCTTTAGCGCAACCAAATCGCGCGCGTTTCCTGACGCCTGGCTCAATCTTCCAACCGCGCGCTCGATATCGCGAATCGATTTCGATTCGCTCCGAATCGAGTTGAGAAGATCCGGCTCCTGCAAAAGATCAGCGATCATTTGCTGGCGGCAGCCGAGTTCGGTCAGATCGCGCAGCGGCTGCAAAATCCACGCGCGCAATTTGCGCGCGCCCATTGGTGTGATCGTTCGATCGAGCACGGCGAGCAAACTTGTGTCGCGCGCGCTTCGTGATCCAACCAGCTCGAGGTTGGTTTGGGTCGCCGCGTCGAGCAGCATATAATCGCTCGGTGCATCGCATTTCAGCGAACTCAGATGATCGATTTTGCGCCGAAGTTGGTGCTTGAGGTAATGAACGATCGCACCGGCGGCGGCGACGGCCTGCGCCATCTGCGCACAACCAAAACCATCGAGCGATTTGACCTGAAAATGTTCGCACAGCGTGAAGCTGGCGTGCTCCGGCAAGAACGCGTAGCTGTCGTACTCAATCGCGTGATCGATTTGGCCTAGCAAATCCTTCTGTTCCGCGCTGACCAACAATTCAGACGGCGACACCCGCGCGAGCTCGTCCAGCAGTGATTGCCGATCTGGCAGTTGGGTCAGCCGAAACTCGCCGGTCGTCAGATCGGCGTACGCGAAACCGAAACCTTCGTTGTCGCCATAAACTGCGCCGAGATAATTGGCGCGCTTGGCGTCGAGCAAATTTAATTCGCTCACCGTCCCGGCGGTGATGATCTGGGTGATGTCGCGCGAAACAATTTTGCCTGGCTGCGGTTCGCTGGTTTGATCGCAAATCGCCACCCGCCGGCCGGCTTTGATCAACTTGGCAATGTAACCTGGCGCCGCATGATAGGGGACGCCGCACATCGGCACTTCGTTGCGCTTGGTCAGCGCGACGTTGAGCAACACTGACGCTTCTTTCGCATCCTCAAAAAACAGCTCGTAAAAATCTCCCAGTCGAAAAAGCAACAGCGTATCCGCCGGAATGCTTTTCCGCAGCCGCTGATACTGCTGCATCATCGGAGTGAGCGCATCCTGCATCAATCCAGAATTAAGTCAGCGGCCCGGAATTGCGAGTTTGGAATTCTCTGGAAAACCCCCGTTCTATTTACGCCACCACTACGATTGTGTTCTAATGGCGATCGGAATCGTGATCGTGGTCATGGTCATGGTGGTGATGATGTTCCCTGGCATGCTCGCGATGCCACTCGCCACGGCGCTCATAATGCCCACGAATCCATCTATGATGGTCGCCCCAAGACCCGGGTATCCAAAACCATTCGTAGCCGTCGTCCCAATAGGTCGGGCCTTCGTAATACGGCCGATCACCCACATCGATCGAGATCCCGATCGCCATGGCGCTTGGCCGGACAAGCATGCAAACAGACAGGATAGCCACCGCAAAAACCGCAAGTTTCTTTTTCATATCGTTATAGACCATTCGCACGAGCCCGATGCCGCAGCCTTAATTCTTATTTGAATGTTGGACGTTGGACGCCTGCCGCGCCGTAATGTTGCGAAGGCGGGTTGAGCGTTGGACGTTTGCTGAATGCCTAACGCCTTTGAAATTCGAATGGCAACCGCTGCAGATTTCGAGCTCATCAGTTGGCATCGCGCCCGCATGTTTAAAGACATGGGCGAACTTCCGCAGGAATTGTTCGACGCGTTCCGTGCTCAATCTCTTGAGATGCTCCAAAGAATGTTTGAGCGCGGCGACTACATCGGCTGGCTCGCGAGTCCGAATAATCGACCCGAGCAGATTGTTGCCGGCGCGGGAGTTCAATTGCGCGAAGTCCCGCCGCATCCCCAGGAAAACTTGAGCGGCAAGATCGACGTCGTATCAGGTCGTCAGGCCATCATTCAAAATGTTTACACCGAACCGGAATGGCGCCGGCGCGGCTTGGCGGCGCTCTTAATAAAGAGGATCATCGATTGGACCGGCGAGCAGGGGATCGGCTCGCTGGTGCTGCACGCTTCAGATGAAGGCCGCGCTCTTTACGAGCGCCTCGGGTTTATCGCCACCACCGAGATGCGACTTAGTCGTTAGGGGAAAACGGCTGCGACGGCGGCGCAAAATCGTCTGGGCGTTCGGTGAAAATGCGGCGTCGCGGGCGTGGCGCGTAGGTCTCTTCGTCATTTACCGGCGCGAGAATGACAACCCGGCCTGAGGGTAAACGGACAATCTCTCGACCATCACGCGTCCGGCCGATTACTCGGGCGTGACGCCGCCCCTGATAGGTCGGTCCCCGATCGTAATTTTCTTGGTAAGGCAATACGCGATCTGTCCGCGCATCCTCGGATGTCGATCTTCGATGCGACGTCACCGTCTTCTTTTTGCTGGAGACGTTCGACTGATCTGATTCGGTCGCTGAAGATTGGTCCGAATTTTCCGGCGCCGACGACGATGGCGGCCCGCTTGGTCCTAATCCCGGCGACGCGGGTTCCGATGCTTTTGCGGCGGAAGCGATTTGCTTCCAAATCTCGGTCGGACTTGTAACCGTGTTTGAGCCGGTCGCCTTCGATGACTGATCTTGTTGAGCGACGCTCGGCGAACTTTCGTTCGCTGCGGCAATCGCCGGCGACGCATTTTGCGCCGGCTGATTCGCCGCAACCGGTGCAGCAGTGGTCGCTTGGCTTGGCGTCGTTGCGAATTTCGCGGCATCGGGAACGCCGACAGGAACTCCAATTTTTTCACTGCGGCGGAAGTACGGAATCTTATCCGGGAAGAAATATTCAGCGGCCGCTGCTGCTGCCAGAATGAGAACGGCCACTGCCGCGAACCCGCGCAACACTTGCGCGAGGGGTGTTGCTGGTTGCTTCGGCTGTTTCGATTTCCTCGGCACAACTGCCGCCAACGGAAGTCCCAGCTTGCGACCGATGGCCTGGCGTCGCTCGATTTTGGTCAGGCAATCACGCATCTGTTTCTCGAGTGCGACCGGATCTTGCGGCCGGTTTTCTGGATTTTCGCGCAACAGATAGACGAGCAAATTGTGCAGCGGCTTGGGCGCCCGCCGCAGTTCCGGCAAACGTTTGATCCGCAAGCGCGCTTTCATTCCGCTCACTGCCAGCGGCGCCGCGCCGGTCAGTAGAAAACACATCGTCGCGCCGAGTGAATATATTTCCGATCGGAAATCGATTTCGCCATTCGCGCGTTGTTCCGGACTCGCGAACTGCGGCGAAATTGTTGGCGCAAGCTCGCTCGCTTCGGCGCTGTCCGAATGCAGCTCGAGTCCGGCCAGCCCGAAATTCAAAAGTTTCACGAACGGCCAGCCGCCGTCGGGCGATTGTCCCGGCACGATCATGAGGTTCGACGGTTGAATCGCGCGATGCGTTAAATTGAAAAACGCCGCGGCACCGATCGCTCGTACAACTTGCAGGGCGACCCGCAAAGCCGCGTCCGCTGCCATCGGTCCGTTGGCGACAATCCAGGAATCGGCCGTTTCGCCTTCGAAGTGTTCCGAGAGCAACGCGAAGTAATCGTGCTCGACACCGACCGCTAAAGTTTTGGCAATGTTAAGGTGATCGAGCTTCTCCGCCGTTTCGGCGCGTTCTTTTAGCTGAGCGAGTTTTTCCGGGTCGATCGTTGCCAGCGGAATCAACTGCAAACGAACCGGTTCATGCGAGCGAGTGTCGATCGCCTTGTAATTAATCGCCGCGCCGGTCCGGCTGACTTCCTGGGCCGATTCGTCTTCGCTCGTGCAGATCCGGTAATGCTCGAAAAAAGTCGTGTGCTCCATAAATCTCAACCCGCTGACGGCCCAAGCGTCACTGTACTAAACAATCGCGACCGCGGCTGAGTTGCGCGAGACTTTTTTCTTAGGGGGTTCGAACCCGCAGTGCCGATTTTGGTGCCGATTCTTGTAACATTGCAAATCTCCGCAAATGCGGAATTTCACGATCACGTTCTTGTTCTATTTTATGGAAAAGACGGCGAGTGCGCCGCACCAACCCGAGTTAAAATAATTTGCGAGACAGACCCGAGCGCGCCAGCTAATCTTTGAGCATGCTTACCGGTCACTGGCTGAAGGTCGCCGCAATCAGCTTAATCGCGCTGCAAGCTGGCTTGTCGTCTACGCTGGCGCAGCGGCGCGGCTTGGAGGCACAAGTACAGACAGGAACGCCGCCCGGTTTGATCAAAAAGGTTGAACCCGAGTATCCTCCCGACGTCGTGTTGCGCCACGCGGATGGCAGAGGTCGTTTTCGGCTTACAGTAAACCCTAGGAGCGGCGAAGTGGATGAAGTCAAAATCGTAAAAAGCTGTGGCTACAAAATCCTAAACGAATTGGCTGCCAAGGCTCTCTTGCAATGGCGGTTTCAGCCCGGAACTCGCGGACCTGTCGAAGTGCCGGTGGAATTCTACGTTCACGGCGGCGCTCGTATCCTGCACTGACATCGCTCGATTGGCGGACGTCTAATAGCGAAGTCCAATTTTTTGTAACGACTTGCAATGGGAGATTACCCATTTGTGAAGTGAATACTCCTCAGAACAACTTGCCCGGGACGCCTGTTAACCGCCAGTCCGGCTCGGACTCATCCCTAGCCGGATGATCGCGTTAATTAGCTGCGGATATTTCAGGCCCGCTTTCTCGGCCGATTGGGCGAAGTCTTCGTCGGCCGCCAGATGCGGATTTGGGTTCGCCTCGATAAAATAAATCTTGCTGTCGGCCGCCAGTCGCAGATCGATCCGCGCGTAACCATCGATTGTGAGCAAACGATAAATGTCTTTGCACATCTGCTCGATCTCGGCGACCAGCGCCGGGTCGAGACCTTCGGCGAACCGGCCATCCAGGCCCCATCGTTTCCGATATTCCTCGTCCCACTTCGCCTTGTAAGTCGCGATCTTCGGTTCGTTCGGCGGCACTTCACGGAACACCAGTTCGCGGATCGGGAAAACCGTTAACCGTGTGTTGCCCATCAAACTCACGTAAAGCTCGCGCCCGTCGATGTATTCCTCCGCGATCGCGTCGGTATTGTGTTTCTCGTGAACGAACGCGATTCGTTCGCGAAACTGCTCCTCGTTCTGGACGAACGACGCGCGCGAAATTCCATAGGACGCCTCTTCTTTCACTGGCTTGACCAAAATTGGAAACTTGAGCTGCCGCGGCCCTCCGATGCGCTGCCCGCGCGGGATGACCACGAAATTCGGTGTAGCGATTCCGTGATGTCCGAGAATTTTTTTCGAGATGCCTTTGTGTTTGCAAAGAGTGAGACCAGTCGCGCCGCAACCGGTAAACGGCACACCTTGCATTTCAAGAAGGGAAACGATGTTCTGGTCGAAGCCGGGATTGTTTTTGAACTGTTCGACCAGGTTGAAAAGAACGTCCGGTTCGAAGCTTTCCATCTTTTGCCGGACAAGATCGAGATCGTCGAAGATGGCGAGATGCTCGGCGGTGTGACCGAGCTCGCCGAGCGCGGCCATCACGTTCGCTTCGGTCTGCCAATCTTCCGTCTTCATCTCC
>JALYKJ010000018.1 GCA_030774845.1 Verrucomicrobiota bacterium | reverse complement strand
GTTTCAACGCGTCTGCTTTTCGTCCGCGCGCGAGCGCGATGCGCGCGGCGGTTTCACGCGCATCCTCGCGATACGGATTCGGATTTTTCGCTTCGGCGACCTGCTGATAGATGTCGCAGGCCTCATCCTTGTGATCGAGCGCTTCGAGACAGCGCGCTTCGAAGTAATGGGCAGAAAGCGCTACCGCGGCGTCTTTTGATTTCGTGGCGGACCGATGAAAGAGCGGAAGCGCCGTCGCATAATCTTTTTGGGTAAACGCCATCTCCGCCAATGCGTAGGCGGCAGGGCCGGCGAACTCGCTTTCGCCGTAATCGTTCAGCACTCTTTGAAAGTTCGTCCGCGCCGTGGACGATTTGTTGAGATTGCGATAACACTCGCCTAACGAGAAATAGGCATTCGGGCGGCCGGACGCTCCCGGATAATCGTCCAAATATTTTTGATATTCGGGAATGGCGAGATCGTAGAGTTTTCGGGCGAACAGCGCGTTCGCGTACTCGAGCTGGCGACGCTCGGGCTGTTCCGCTTCTGCCGCCGGCGGCGGTTCCGATGTTTCCTCCACTGGCAAAGCGTGTGCGACCGGCGGCTGAGGTGGCGGTGGTCGCTGGAAACCGGGTGGTCCTTGAGCCAGACTCAGATCGACGAGCCAAAACAGCATCGCCAGTCCGAGAAGACCGGCCGCGCTGCGCGCACTTTTCATTTTGCGGTCGCGAAAGCGACGTTCGTTATCCCGGCATCGGTGCAAATGTTGAGGACGCCGATGATATTCTTGTAAGCGCCGGCTTCATCACCGCGAATGATCACGGCCTGCTCTGAATTGAGTTGGACGAGACTCTTGAGCAAGTCGGTCAGCTCGGCGGCATTCAGTGTTCGGCGATTGACAACGACGTTGCCATCCGCTTTCACGTTCACAACCACGTCGCCGACGGGCGCGCTTTTCTCTTTCGCGGCCGACGCTTTGGGCACTTTCACATCCAGCTCGTTTTCATTTCGAGCCGCATTCCACGTCAGCAAAAAGAAAATCAGAAGGAGTAGGAGCACATCGACCAGGGGCGCGAGTTGGATCCCCGGGTGCTGGAGCGGCGCGTGACTACGCAGATTCATGAAAGGAGGATGTCGATCTTGCGAAGAGTGCTGCGGTTATAATTCGTCTTCAATGAGCACGGGCGTCCGCTCGCTCCGGCTGTTAAATTGAAGCGAAAGCAAAGCGAGCACGTGCGTGGTAGCAGATTCCAACTCGGAAATAAGTTTTTGTGCTTTGCCGCGGAAGAGCGCGTAAGCCATCATCGCTGGAATTCCGATCGCGAGTCCAGCGCAGGTATTGACCAACGCTTCGCTGATTCCTTTCGACAACAAAACATAACGGGCCGTCCCGAGGTCCGCGCCGAGCGCACCGAATGAACGAATAATCCCCAGAACCGTGCCGAGCAATCCGAGCAGCGGCGCAATCATTCCAATGTCGGCCAGATAAGTAACGCGGTTATTCAGACTCGCGGCGACCCGCGTGCCTTCGGTCTCGGCGATCTCGCGAACTTGCTGTAAATCCGCATTCGGATTTTTAGTGGTAAAATCGAGCATCTTTTGCACGACGCGGGCAATCGCTTCGCCGTGCCGATTCGAAACCGCGAGCAATCCAAGATAATCGCGTTTTCGTAAGAGCGCGTCTGCGGTTGCCATGTAGCCGCTCGAAACAACCGCGCCACGGCGGATCGTCATCACGTAAACGATCACCAGCATGACAAAGAAAACTGAGAGCGCGAAAAGCACGAGCATCACCGGCCCAGCCGAGATCAGCGTTTCCAGGATCGTCTTGGAATGGATATCCGGGACGAGAGATGGCGTCGCGGCGCCAGTAGCAGCTGGCGGCGTGGCGCTCGGAGTCACCGTTTGTGCGAATAATGGAGTTCCGATCGAGAGAGCGATCAGCGGGAGCAAAATCTTCATGCCAAAAGTGTTTTAATCATAGACGCCGCCGGGCGGGATGCAAATAACGTGGCCACCAGGGTTAAACCACGTTGGGCTAGGTGCGTCGCTCAGGCAAATCGATCTCCTTCCATCCAGCGACGGACACGAAAAACGTGGGCCGGCTGAATTTCAGGATCGAGCTCCACATAATTACGGGGGCCATGCCAGATGTAACGCGCCTCGCTCAAAAGATCGTGCACCTGATAAGCGTCGCCCTCCATCGTGCCAAATTGATCGATTGGAACGTCGACAAACGAATGTTGCTTGCGGTGCGGGTCGAGATTGACCACAACCAAAATGATATTGTCGCGCGCCGCGGTCATTTTCCCGTAACAAAGAACCGCGTCGTTGTCGGCGTGATAGAAACGCAGGTTATCCTGAAAATGGAGAGCGCGATTCGTCCGCCGGATTTCATTCAGGCGCGTGATCCAATCTTTAATGTTACCGGGCGCGTCCCAATCGCGTTCCTTAAATTGGTATTTTTCCGAATCGAGATATTCCTCGCGTCCGGGCAACGCTTCGTTTTCGCAAAGCTCGTATCCGCTGTAGATGCCGTAGAGTGGTAAAAG
>JALYKJ010000017.1 GCA_030774845.1 Verrucomicrobiota bacterium | reverse complement strand
CACTCGAAGATCCACGCGACTGATTGCGAGGAGTGCGAGACGAAAGAGGGAAAGATCGACCGGATCGACCTCGACATTCAGCTTACCGGATCGCTGACCGACGAGCAGCGCGCCAAACTCATTGAAGTCGCAGGCAAGTGTCCGGTTCATCAGACGCTCACGTCTGAGATTAACATCAAGACGCGGGCGATCTAGAGATAAGAAAAGGCCGCTGAGCTATTGCTCGTGCAGGGCGATGGACGAGCCGACCCAGGTTTTGTCTTTGTTGAAATCGACGCCCATCATCTTTCCCTGACTCATTCGGACAAGATCGTTGAGCAGCACTGGTTCGCCCTTTTCCGACCAAACGAACATCATTCGGAGTTCTGCTTTTGATTTGGTACCGTCGACCGTCGGGACAAACGACGCGTACTCGACTTTCTTTTGCAGAATCCATTGATGCGAATTTTTCAACGCCGCGATTTTCTCTCGCGTCGGCTCCATGTCGACACCGAGACCGGCAAAGGAATAGAGCGGCTTTAGAACGTAATCGTCGATGCTTTCATCGGCCGGAAATTCATCGGCAAAAAATGCGGGCGACGCGTGCGCTGTCTTTATGAACGGCAAAGAATGTTTACTGATCCGGTAATACCAATTCGGGTGCGCGATCCAGCTGACTTCGAGTTCATCCTGAAAACGAAACGGCATTTCGATATCCGGACGGCGCTCGAGCTCGTCGAAGATGACGCGGTTATAGATCCGCTCGATCCGTGTCGCAGTTCCGTTGCGATCGTAAAATAACTGCCGTCCGCGTTTTTTGATTTTTGTTACGCAAACGGACTGAATGCCTAGTAGCGCTTCGGTCGCGGAGAAATCGATCCGGGTTTTTTGTTTCTCCGGCTCGATTTCGAGCAAAATCACGTTCTCGGGTTTTGAATCGGCGAGAATCGTTCGCCGCAGGATGTCGATGTACTGCTCGTCTTTGATTCCGCCGAAGGACGATGTCCAGTTTCGTGGAATCGCCGGGTAAACTTTGCGCATGCAGCCAAGGAGCATGAATTGAAAGGCAAACAAGCTGGGAAACGCCTGGAGCTCGATCAGCCGTGGCACCAACCGATGGCCCTCCTCGCAAACCGCAAGATCGACGATCAGAAATTCAGGATGCCGAGACTCGTTAGGCACTTCCAATCCGCTCGGGATTGCCGATGCCGCATGCCTCGCGAATTCGGGCGTTTGTGTTTGGGCGGCGATTTCGTTCGCTGCGTAAACGGCATGGTCGGTGAATTCGCGCGTCAGAAAAATTGGCGTCTCCGAGATGCGAAAGTCGGCCGGCCACCTCGTCGCTTCATTTACGCAGCGCAACAGCGCCGCGTATTTCTCCGGCGTGAAGTCGGCGTTGAATCGTGCGCGGAGCTCTGGCTCCATCGCTCAAACCAGGAATCTGCCGGCGCGCATCACCTGCTCGCCGTCGAACCAAATGTCGAAATCGCGGCCGACGCAGTCGATGTGTGTTTTGGAGACCCAGGTTGCGCCGGTGTGCTCGGCGTAAGGATGACCAAACGCGATGTGGACGCCGGGAATTTTCTCGTCCTGCAAAATGTTGCCGATGACGCGAGTTAAGGCGGTGTTCGTGCCAATGGCAAATTCGCCGACACGATTGCTGTTCTCGTCAGTGCTGGTGTAAGCGCGAAAGTCGTCGAGCAATTCCTTATTTTCGCAGCGAAGATCGACAATGCGATTGTCGGCGACCTGGATTGTCAACGGCGCGTCGCGAAGATCTCCGTATTTGCTGCAAAGATAGTCGCCGACCACGCCATCGACCACGAACGTGCCGTTTGTGTTCGCGGGGGCGGTGAAAATTTCGCCGCCCGGGAGGTTTCCCCATTTTTCCGGAGTGATGATGCCGCTCGTTTTGAGCCATTTCAGTTTCGGCGAAAACTCCGCTGCGAAATCGGTCCCGTGCGCTGTGCGACACGTGATCAGTTGGGCGTGACGTGCACGCTCGATCAATCGCTGACTAAGTTCATCAACCGCTTTGAAATCGGCGCGCATTCCTTCTAGCATGATCTCGCGGTTAATGTTGACCATGTGACCGTGGCGGATGTGATGCTTGTTCACCACGTCGCTCATTTGCATGCGCGAGCTGAGTTCGCCCGGCTGCGATTGCGCTGCGAAGATCGACACCTGCGATTGGGCAAGATCGTAGAGAATTATTTCCGGCATAAATTTCAACGGACGCCGCGCGTGATGTTCCAGTGTAAACAAGCTGTACTCAGAGCCGATGCGTTCTACTTCTGCTTGCAATGCTGCGGCGATATCGCGGGTCGCTTCATCTGTTATGATGGTGATGCGCTCTTCAGGTTTCAGTTGCAGACAAACCCGGATGGCATTGCGCGCACCCGGCATCAGCTCCGGATCGACGTCGATCTTGTCGCGAACAATTTGGTCAGCCATTGGAAAAGTCGATCAGAGTTACGCGGAAGTTTTCAGAGGGCAACTAAGATCTTACTGCACAGCAGCGGCGCGCGACACATTCAATCCTTCGTAAGTCTCTTTCACGATATGATCGACCACTGCCTTCATGTCATGCGTGTGTTCCCACACCGCCAATTGTCGATCCGCGCCGGTGCCTTCACGTAAAATTTTCTCGATGTGGGCGAGCTCGGCATGATTGCCCAGCTCGTCAATCTCCGGCGCGATGAACTCGAGCATCTCATGGAGCAATTCGCGTTCGTCCATTTCGCATTTCCGGCCAAAATCGATCAGTTTGCCGTCTATGCCGTAGCGCGACGCGCGCCAGCGATTCTCATCGATCAACCGCCGCGGATAACTGCGAAAGGTGACATTTTGCCGGCGCAGCTTCTGCAACTTGGAAACGATGGCTTGCATCAGCGCCGCCAGTGCGATGGTGTCGTCCACGCGCGACTGCGCATCACAAATTCGGAATTCGATCGTGTCGAAAAACGGGTGCAGCCGGATGTCCCACCAAATCTTTTTTGCGTTATCGATGCAGTTGGTCGAGACCAGCAATTTTAAATAATCTTCGTACTCGCTGAGGCTTTGGAACGCGTCCGGAATTCCCGTCCGCGGAAACCGTTCGAAGATCATCAGCCGATACGCTTTCAAACCGGTGTTCTGCCCTAACC
>JALYKJ010000016.1 GCA_030774845.1 Verrucomicrobiota bacterium | reverse complement strand
GCGCACAGGCGAGCAATCGCAAACGCCTCGGCGCCCAAATGAAAAATGAAACGATGATTTCGACGACGAGACAGAACGCGACCGAAAATTTCTTGAACCACTCAGGACTTTGATCGGCCCACCAGCCGATCACGGTTGGCAATGGCTGCGACCAATAGTGATAATCGAGCGCGGTCAGGTTCCACCACGAATCGTCGCCGCTGGTGAGCTTCACCACGCCGGACATGACTATCAGTTTGAAGAGCAGGACCTTGAGCAGAAAAAGCGCGGCGCGCGAAACGGGTGGATCAGCTGTGGAGGCAGGCGTGTCGCCTGCGACTTGAAAACCTTTTGCAGCCGGGACGGCCGCCGCCACAGAAGAAAGCCGCCATGGCGCGAGAAAGATCGACAAGAAACCGATCTCGATCAGAAGAATGTCCCACTGAAAACTGAGGAACGTTTGCCCGGCGATCGTCAGTGACAGATAGAAAACAACGAGCCCAACCAGCGACAGCGCGGGCGCGATTCCGACGATCAAAAGGAGTGAGAGGATAACTCCGCCGCCACAGAGAAAATGGAGAAAGGTGTCGCTCGAGTTGAACCAGCAAAGTGTCGGCAAGATCGACAATGCGCGGTCGCCCAGTTGGGCGCGGGCCGCCGGGAGAAATTCGCGCACTGGAGTAATTCCATTCGATCCGATGAGTCCGTCGATCTGGACCCAGAGCGAAACGAACGCGATCAGAAAAATTAAACTGACCGCGCGCAAAAACCATCGCCGCGCGACAAAATACGTCGGCGGGCGAACGTCATTGCCCCAGAGAAGCCGCGTGATCGCCGAAGCAAATCCGCGATTAAGCGAAATAATTTTGTAAAAGCTTTCCGAGACGGGCGCAAAACCGGGTACGTGTTTGTAACTCCACGCGAGCCATCTCTTGGAAGGTCGACATCGTAACGATCGAAAGACAGCTTCCGCGCCGGAAAAGACGCTGCCGTCGGTCTCGATATAAATCACAGAGCGCTCGAATTGTTCGCGCGGAATCTCAGGGAATCGTTCGGTGCTTTCCTGAGACGTTGCGTAATCGACCGCGCCTCGCGTGATTTCGCGCCAGCGCTCGATCCAACGCCGGCAGAAATGGCAGTCACCGTCCCAAATCATCAGCGGCTTCGGCGGCGGATTAGAAATGTGAAGCGGAGTTTTCATTAGAAGCTTAGAGCGCCGCTACAATTTAAACTCTGCCCAAATTGGCGCGTGATCGGAAGGATCTTTGCCTTTACGCATCTCGCGATCGACTCCCGAAGCCGTACATTTTTTGGCGAGTCCTTCGCTCGCCAATACCGCATCGATCCGCAGCCCGCGATTTTTCGGAAAAGAAAGCATCCGATAATCCCACCAGGTAAAAACACCGGGCTCGTGCGTGTGCAGTCGCAGCGTGTCGTGCAAACCGATTTCACAGAGTTGCTGAAACGCCATCCGCTCGCCGTCGGAGCACATGATTGCGCCGCGCCAAAGCTGTGGATCGTGAACATCGACATCTTCGGGCGCGACATTGAAATCGCCGCAGACGACAAGTCCGCCAGTCGGACGGACTCGTCCGGAGGCGAGATCGACCCGTTTCGCGCCCGGAAGGCAGCCGGTTGTCTCAGCCGGCTGGGTCGCCCAGCTCCTTCTATTGAGGTCTTTTTTGCGAACGCCGACATTGGGTTGAAGGAGCTGCCCGCCGGAGGCGGGTTCGGCGACATCTTTTTCTTTCGCCAGGCAATCGCGCAATCGCGCGTACCATTCCAACTTATATTTGTAAGCCGGCGAGCCGACGGCCTGGCCGTTCGGCGCGTAAATGGAATAGACACATAAATTTCCGATCGTTGCCGAAATCACGCGCGCTTGCGGATCGACAACTTCATCACAAAGCGACGCGCGAACGTCCTTCAGTTTCGTTTTCGAAAAAATCGCAACGCCATTGTAAGATTTTTCGCCGTGATAAGCGGTGTCGTAACCGGCGGATTGCAGCGCCAATGCCGGAAATTGTTCGTCGGTGCATTTCGTTTCCTGCAAACAAACAATGTCGGGCGCGGTATTTTCGAGCCAGGCGAACAATCGATCCTGACGTTTGCGAAGCGAATTGATGTTCCAGGAGACGATCTTCATTCAGAAGGTGAGAAGTGAGAGGTGAGAAATAACGTTACATCGTTTCGGCTTCTCACCATTCACTTCTGACTTCTCACAGTTCCAGTTCCGCTCCCGGCGCCGGCACAATGATTTCTGAATTCGGCAAATCGACGGCGAGGCGCGCGCGCATCCACTCGACCGCGAGCGGGTCGCCGTGGACGAGCAAGATTTTTTTTGGCGCGAGTTTCTCCGCGAATGCAATGAGCGATTCGCGCGAAGCGTGCGCGCTGAACTGAAATTGCTCGATGTGACACCGCACGCGCTGAGGGCCTTCGTCCGGATCGATTATCACCTGCTCGTTTGGCAACGCGTTTCGTAAAATTCCGGCGGGCGATTCCGGATCAGCGTACCCGACGAAGAAAACTGAATGCCGCGGTTGATCGACAACCCGCTGCGCGAAAATGTTGGAGAGCGTTTTCGGCGTCATCATTCCGCTGGAA
>JALYKJ010000015.1 GCA_030774845.1 Verrucomicrobiota bacterium | reverse complement strand
AAATTCGAAGCAACCATTAACGCAAAGTTACAGGAGTGGGGAGCGGCCATATTGCCGTTTAAGGACCAACACGTCGTCGCCTATCACGATTCGTGGCCGTATTTCGGACATCGCTTTGGTATTAACGTCGACATCTTTCTCGAACCAAAGCCTGGCATCCCGCCGTCTCCATCGCATCTCACGGAAGTGATCGCGCAAATGAAGGCGCAGCACGTCAAAGCCGTTATCGTCGAGCCTTATCACGATCGGCGCATTGCTGAGAAAGTTGCCAGTGCAACTGGCGCGAAAGTCGTGGAGTTTTCGCAGTTTCCCGGCGGAATCCCTGGATCCGACAGTTATGCGAAATTGATTGACACTCTTATTTCGCGGCTGGCGGCTGCGCTGAAATAACATGTGGGAAGTAATGTTTTGGCCGATTGTGGCCTGCGTTCTTTTGCCCTGGCTGCTGGTTTATCTCGGTCTTCACGTCGTCCAGCGCGGCATCATCTTCATCGACATCGCCATGGCGCAGATGGCCTCGCTTGGAATTTGTCTGGCCGTGTTGTTGCATCTCGATCTTGAAAGCTGGACAACATTCGGTATCGCGCTCGCTTTCACTTTAGTTGGCGCAGCGATCTTTTCAGTAACGGGAAAGCGCGCGAGTCAGATCCCACAGGAAGCGGTCATCGGAATTTCTTACGTGGTCGCAGCCGCAGCGGCGGTGTTGTTGTTAAGTCGCGCCGCGGAAGGCGATGAAGAAATCAAAAACATGTTGATCGGAAACATCTTACTGGTGACGCCGCGTGAAGTTTGGGAACGGTTCGCGCTCTTCGCCGCGGTCGGCGTCTTCCATTTTGTTTTCCGCAAAAATTTCCTGCTCGTTTCGTTCGACCGCGATGGTGCGTATCAAAAAGGCTTGCAGGTCCGCTGGTGGGATTTTCTTTTTTATGCTGTGTTCGGTCTGGTCGTGACGAGCTTCGTGCGCATCGCCGGTGTGCTTCTAGTTTTCAGTTACCTGATTGTGCCGGCGGTTTGCGGCATCAATCTCGCGCAGCGAATCGGCGGCCGGTTGCTCATCGGCTGGATCATTGCACTTCTCGGCGGAGTCGCGGGACTATTTGTATCCTATTGGTGTGACTTGCCTTCGGGCGCGGCGATTGTCTGCACTTTTGGTGCGTTGCTGATCGCAGTGTCTGCGTACACGCTGATTTGCGGGCGGCTTCGCGCAAATTAGCCACGGGTGAATTGCCGCTTTTTTTGCTGATGCGATAATCGCGCTATGTTCGAGAAGATGAATCGGGCTGATCACTCCCGTTTTCGGCATTCGCACGATTTCGTGAGCGACTTCACGAAAGGCGAACGCCGCACGCGCATTGTGATTGCCATCACGGGTGTGATGATGGTGGTGGAAATTACCGCCGGCGTTCTTTCTCACTCCATGGCGTTGCTGGCCGACGGCTGGCACATGAGCACGCACGTGACCGCGTTCCTCATCACGGCGATTGCCTACTATTTTACGCGCAGGCATTCGTCTAACGAGCAATACAGTTTCGGGACGGGCAAAATCGGTGTGCTCGGTGGATTCGCCAGCGCCGTCGTGCTCTCAGTCGTCGCGCTGTTGATGGCCGGCGAATCCGTCCACCGCCTCTTTGTTCCTTTGGCGATTCATTTTAATGAGGCGATCGGTATCGCCTTCGTTGCGCTGACCGTAAATGTCGTCTGCGCACTTCTTCTCAAAGACGCTCACCACGATTCAGGGCACGAACACGGCGGACAAGATCGACATCATCATTATTCGCATCATCGCGATTTGAATTTGCGGGCGGCCTACTTGCACGTGCTGGCCGACGCCTTTACAACATTTCTCGCCATTGTCGCGTTAACTTCTGGGAAGTTCTTCGGCCTGGCCTGGCTCGATCCGGTGGTCGGCCTTGTCGGAAGCGGCGTTGTTTTTTCGTGGGCTTACCAATTGTTGCGAGATACCAGCGGCATTTTGGTCGATCGCACACCGCTTTCCTCCGATTTACCTGACGAAATACGGCGCGCGGTAGAAAGCGACGGCGATTCGATGGTCACGGACCTACATGTTTGGCAGGTCGGCGCTGGAAAATTTGCTGCGATCGTTTCGATCGTTGCCCACGAACTGCGGCCTTGTGAGTTTTATCGGGAGTTGCTCCGCCAACATGAAGAGCTGGTGCACGTGACAATCGAGACGCAGCACTGCCCCGAGGAGCACGAATCGATCGCAAGCTCTTGAACGGCGAAATCACTTTCTGGCAGGTGGTGGCGGCTTATGTGTTTGCGCTCGCCGGCGGGTCCATCAGCGCGTCATTGCAGCTAACGCACAAACCGCTTTGCGCCTTGATCAGCTTCGCGGCTGGCACGCTCCTCGGCGTTACGTTCTTCACGATTTTACCGGAAAGTTTAAAGAACAGTGGCTGGTGGGCCGTTGTACTAGCAGCGGCAACGGGATACGCGCTCTTTTTCTTCGTCAGCAAATATGTTCATCACGTCTGTCCCGCCTGCGCCGCCAGCCATTTCGACGCTGACGCAACACGTCATTTTAGCGAGATCGCTTCAGCATTGATTGTCGCGCTGGCGATCCACAGTACGACTGACGGGGTGGCGCTCGGAATCGGACAGGAAGCGGCCGTAAACACAGCCGGCAAATGGTCGCTCTTCTCCGCCCTTTGCATTCACAAAATTCCGGAAGGCCTAGCGTTGGGCAGCCTCTTAATCGGCGCGGGATTGCCAAGGGGGCGCGCACTCGGCTGGGTCGCCGCAGTTGAAGCCACAACCCTGCTCGGCGGAGCAATCGGTTTTTTCGCGCTGGCGAACACGTCGACCTTTTGGCTCGGCTTGTTTATGGCGAATGTCGGCGGTGGATTTTTGTATTTGGCCGCGCATGCTGTCCTTGGAGAACTGTTGAAACA
>JALYKJ010000014.1 GCA_030774845.1 Verrucomicrobiota bacterium | reverse complement strand
GTGCAATAACTTCGTGCTTCGTCGTGTCGATCACCGCGACTTCGTTTTTGTCTTCGAGGTTGCAGTAGACGCGGTGGGCGAGTCCATCGGCCGCGGCAAACTCGGGGCTGCCTCCGAGCGGGATTGTTGCAGCGACCGTTGCTAGTTTCGCATCAATCACCGTCGCGGAGTTTCCCTTGTGATTAAAAACGTAAACTTCGCCACGAAGCGGTTCGTAAACGAGGGCGTCAGGGCTCTGGCCGGTATCGATTTTTGAAACCGCTTTCAACGTCTTCAAATCGACGACACTCGATTTGGCCTCTTTTCCATTGGAGGAGAAGCCGCGTTGCAGCTCGGGCACTGCCACGAACCCGTGAACGCCCGGTGTGTCGGCAATTTCCCCGGCCACAGCGTTCTTGTTAAGATCGACAATTACGACTTTGGTGGCGTGCGAGAGATAGAGACGGTTTGCCGCGGAGTCGATTGTCAAAATATCCCAGCCGCCTTCGCCACCGATCGGAATCTCGTTTAGAAATTTGTATGGCTCATTGGCCAGCGCGGTACCGCATAAGAACGCCAGCCCGCAAACAATTATCCATCGGTGGATCGCACGCATTCAAAACCCTTACCTCTTTCCAGACGAAACTGCACGTGCGCGAATTAGCCTCTCCCTTATTCGAGTTGGTAAGCGCGGATTTCGGCTTTCTGTGATCCGCGATGTGGAACAGCAACAAACAAAGTGTCTCGTTCCGGCACAAAAAGCCCGGTGCGAGCGCCGTCAGCCGTGTCGACCTTGGTAAGAGCTTTGTAGCTGTTAGGATCAGTTTGTTCGATAATGTCGATCTTACTGGCGCCGCAGATTGCGTAGATGCGATGACGTTTGCCGTCGTAGAAAACTTCATCGGGATCGCCGGAGATGTCGATCTTCGCAACCGCATTGCCGGATTCCGTGTTAAGCACGACAAGCTTCGATGGAAGACGGCAGCCGATGAACAATCGATGATTTGTTTCGTCGAGCGCCATTGGAAAATTTCCGAAGGCCAAATCTGTTTTCCACGTCGCAACGACTTTGCCTTGGTCGCGGTCGATCACCGCGACATGACGGGCATTTGGAACATTGACGAAGATTCGCTTGCCGTTCTTTTCCAATTCGAACGCTTCGGGATGAGCCGAGAGTGAAATGGACCCGATCATTTTGCCCTGGGTTACGTCGATGATGCCGATTCCTCCGTTGCCAAATCCCACATAAACTTTTTTTGTGGCGTCGTTGTATCGAACGTTGTCCGCGTCATCTTTGAAATTGAGTTCGCCGATTTGTTGGAACGATTTGCCGTCGTAGATTTTACAGACACCGCCTTTGTCATTTGCAACGAAGACCTGGTCCAATTGAGGGATGTAGGCGACTCCTTGCGGCGCGCCAAGACCGGCGATCGAATGGAATCGCTCGCCTTTGCGCAGATCGAGCACTTCGACCGTGTTGTTGCCGAGCGCGCAAACGAATAATCGTTCGCCGGCGGCATCGAATGCGAAATGGTCTAGTCTTCCTTCAACTCCAGGCAGCGAGATCGTCTGTTTTAGTATGATCCTCGCGTCACCGAATTCGGTTACCGCCAGACAACTTCCGACTGCTGCGATGCCGATGGCGAGAACTAAATGTTTCAACTGGCTTCGTCCGTGAATCGAACTTGGCTGCTGTTGCCTTACTTCGCCGCCGATGTACTTACGCCAGACAAGCCGGAGGCCAGAAGCGCACCTTGGATTGCTTCGGCCAATTGCTTTGCCGGGCCTCTGCCCCAGTAGTGGAAAAACAAAATGCGCGGCTGCTCGTGCGTCATGTGCGAATGAATCGCGACAATGTTAATTTCGCCGACGCGAATCGCTTTGAGCGCGGATTGCAATTGATCTTCCGTTACCGCGAAGTCGCCATCGACAACCGCGTTGTCATCGCTTCCGGCAAAAGCAGCCCAAGTGTTGACGCCCATCTCCTTATCGATCTTCACGCCGTGCATTTTCGCCGGGTGGCCGATCGAGAATTTCACCATTCCGTTGTTAACTTCACTGCTCATTCCGAAAATCTTGTTCAGCGGTTCGGCTGAGATTGAACTTTTCTCCGGCAACGCAGTCGCGCCGAAAGAATCTTTCGGTTGCGGATTGGCTGCGCGGACTTCTTTGATCTTGTCGTAAACTTTACGCACCGCGCCGGCGAGTTCCTCCACGGTACCCTGACCTTCGATGTGCATGAAATACACTTTCGGATGATCGAAGAAGAAATGATTATGCAGCGCCGTAACGCTCAGGCCGTTATCGAGCGCGACTGACATCGCCGGATTTGCTTCGTCTTCGAAGAGAACAGTGTCGCCCATCATCATTGCGCCACTCGTTGCTTCGGTGAACGCAGCCCAGGTGCCGAGACCCATGAATGGCGGCATCGTCCAGCCATCGACAACGACTTTCACGTCATTGCGTGGCCAGGTAATTTTGTAGACGCCTTCCTTCTCGTTGAGTTTGCCTTTAAGCCCGGTGATCTGATCGATCTTGGCGGCATCGAGCGCGGCCGATGCGATGCCGATGTTCGCGCAACAAAGCGTTAACCCGAGGAGCAGTTTTCTCATTTTAGCGTTGCTGGCTCCGCCCCGAATCGCATCGGGGCAGAACCGCAACATCTCTCGCTTAGTACTTCTCGCCTTTTTCTTTGTGCTCCTTGCTCTCGTCGTGCTTGCTCACGACTTTTCCATTCGCGTCGATTTTGACGCCCCACTGTTTGCCACTTTTTTCGATGACAGCCTCATAGTTCGCTCCCTCTTTTTGCCAGCGAACAATTTTGCCGCCTTTGGCTTGCGCGTCGGCAGCTTGCTGTACCGCCGCCGGCACATCAGAGCTGCTGATGCTTTGCTCTTCTTCTTTTTCTTTCGCTTGTGCGACAACGCCGAAGGCGAGTCCGGCGCTGACCGCTGCGATTGTGAACAACTTAGGTGTATTCATGGTTATTTCATTTTGACCGATCGGTCTCAAAGGATGTTCGAATATCGAAAGTCGTTTACGCGCAGAAAACTGATTGAGGCGATTGCAGGATATCGCCCGACAAGGTCGATCCGCCACCGGACGGATTCACCGTGGCGAACATCGTCACTTCGCAGTTGCGAGACGCAGACCGAGAAAAACAAATAGCGCGCCGGCCGTTCGATTGAGCCATTGCGCGATCGTCTCGTTCGTTCGCAATCGTTCGCTAAAAGCTGACGCAAACCACGCAAGAATGAGGCACCAGATTGTGCCCGTGGTCACAAAAGTGAAACCGAGCATTAGAAACGCCAACACTTTGATGTTCGAAGCGGGATCGATGAACTGTGGGAGAAACGCGAGAAAGAAGAGCGCCACTTTTGGATTCAGGATGTTAGTGAAAACGCCTTGCCGAAATGTTGCCATGGTTGTGCGCCGCCGAAAGTTGGACGGCAAACTCAAATGTTTGCGTCGATCGAGAATCATTTTGATCCCAAGAAAAATCAGATAAGCACCGCCGAGCAATTTGATCGCGCCGAAAGCGAGCGCGGACGTCGCGAGAATCGCCGAAAGTCCGAGCGCCGCCGCGCAGGTGTGAAAAATACTGCCCACGCAAACGCCGAGCGCTGAAGCGACGCCGGCCTCGCGCCCTTGCGCAATGCTCCGTCCCAAAATGTAAACCGTGTCCGGGCCGGGCGTCAGGTTCAGCAAAATGCCCGCTGCAAGAAACAATCCGAAATCGTGGATGCCGAACATGTGTTAGCGCACAGTTTTAGTGGACCGTGCTCGCGATTTCAAAGACGGAAACGCTTGTTTGCTTTTTGCATTCTTCGTAGAGCGCGTCGTAAACGACGAATTCGCGCTCGAGAATTTCCTGATCGCTGAGGCCAAGCGCGCTGAATCCGTGAGCAATCCAGCGCAGCCCTTCCCCGGCCGGATGAGGCTTGCTCGGATGCGAGTCCGCTGCGCGCACAATTTCGCCGAGCAGAATAAGCGCGGGCTCTGTCAACCGATACTTTTTTAGAATCGAATCGAATGAAACATCTTCGCCGTGATGACCGAGCTCGCAGTTGGGCACGTCGAACAACACGCCATTGTCGATCTTCGACCAGACCGTTTCGTGCGGAAGAAAAAGAAATTCGGCCTGCGGATCGACAAAGTGCCGGATCAACCACGGACACGCCACGCGATCGACTTTAATTTTTTCGCGAGTGATCCATTTCATCGGTCTTAAGCGGCGAATTCCAAATAGGTTCCGATGCCGGCGGCGATCGCTTTTTCGTAGACCGCCGCTGCGGCCACGGCGTCTTCCATTGCGACGCCGGTGCTGTCGAAGACGTAGATTTCATCGTCGGTCGTGCGTCCGGATTTTTTCGTGGCAACGATTTCGCCCAACTCCGCGTAGACGTCTTCTTTCCGCATCAAACCTTTGGCGATGGCGTGATGCGTGTCACCGATGGCGCAACTTTGTTCTAGACTGTCGGCAACCACTTTCGTCGAAGCGATTAACGCCGGATCGATCTCCTGTTTGTGTACGTCGTCAGCGCCGACCGCCGCAATGAATGTTCCGGGCGCGACATCTTCTTTGCGGACGAAGAATTGTTTGGCGGGTGTGCAGGTGACGCAGAGATCGCTGTTTTGAATCGCGCTCGACAAATGGCAAACCGGTTCGATGTCGATCTTTAGTTCGCGCGAAAGTTCCGCAGCGAGATTTGTCGCGGCACGCTCATCCAGATCGAACGCATAGATTTTCTTCAGCGGCAGAACGGAATGTAGTGCGCGCAGTTGCGCCCGGCTCTGCTCTCCGC
>JALYKJ010000013.1 GCA_030774845.1 Verrucomicrobiota bacterium | reverse complement strand
CGATCGTGCTCCGCGTCGTCTGTTCCGAGGTCGCAATCTTTTCGATGTCTCCCCGGCAGTGAGCGAGATCGGTCTCGAGCGCGGCCAGTTGTTTTTTCGAATGATGCGTTTCGAGCACGCACAGATCTGCATGCAATGCTTGATAACGTCGCGCTTTGCCAGCCTGGCGCTGAAGCGAGCCAATCTGCCGCTTCACTTCTTTGATTATGTCGCCGATGCGGAGCAGATTTGCTTCGGTCGCTTCCAGTTTGCGCAACGCCTCACGCTTCTGAGTTTTATATTTGGTGATGCCGGCCGCTTCTTCGAAAATCGCGCGACGATCTTCCGGGCGCGAACTCAAGATCATGTCGATCTTGCCTTGCTCCATCATTGAGTAAGCGTCGCGAGCGACGCCGGTGTCGGCGAAAAGATTTTGGACATCGCGCAGGCGGCACAGCGTTTTGTTGAGCAGATAATCGGAATTGCCGTCGCGATAAACGCGGCGAGTCACGCGAACATCGTGCCAATCGACATTCAATTCCGACGCGCAATCGGTGAACGTGAGCGAGACTTCGGCGAAGCTGAGCGGTTTGCGATTATCGGTGCCATTGAAAATAACGTCGGCCATTTCGTCGCCGCGGAGCGATTTCGCGGACTGTTCCCCGAGCACCCAGCGGATGGCGTCGAGCAAATTGGACTTCCCGCAACCGTTCGGACCGACGATCGCGGTCACCCCTTCGTGGAAATTGAAAGTCGTTTTATCGGCGAAGGATTTGAAGCCGAAGAGATCGAGTGATTGTAAATGCATGCCGCCGCCGCCCAATATCGTCTTGCCGGTCAATATAGTAGCCTTAGTGCAGAGACAAGCAAAATCACACAATTTGTGGGCTTGCTGGAGGGCTCAACCCCAACATTTGGTGCTTAGGCCAACTGTCGATCCCTCTTGCTTCCACCGCTGGAATTACGCACCATCCCGCCAATGGCGGCCGAGGAGACGATGTCGATCCAGCGCGCGGAGACTGTCGATCATCAACTGATCCGTGCAATCGGTGTTCCAGGACTGACCGCGAACATCGTCAACTCCACAATCGGCGCGGGGATTTTTGTCCTGCCCGCGCTGGTGGCTAAAGGTTTGGGGCCAGCAGCGCCAATTGCGTTCATTTGTTGCGCAGTCGCGATGGTTTTGTTCGTGACCTGTTTCGCAATTGCGGGCAGTCGCGTTTCGCTGACCGGTGGACTTTATGCTTACGTCGAGGTCGCGTTTGGTCGTTACGTCGGCTTTCTCGCCGGCATCCTTTACGGTATCACCGCGCTCGGTGCGGTCGCGGGCGTAGTGAATGTTTTGGTCAACTCAATCGCCATCGTCGCCCCATTTCTCGGCAACCCGGTCATGCGAATCATTGTTATGATCGTCGTTTACGGCTCGCTCGTCGTCATCAACGTACGCGGCGTGCGCGGAGGCGCGGGCGCGGTGACGGTGGTGACACTGGCAAAACTTCTGCCGCTACTCTTATTTATTTGCGCGGGAATCTTTTTTATTCATCCCGCAAATCTTAGCTGGACAACGTGGCCTGGCAGCAAGTCGTTAGGCGACAGCGTCATTCTCTTAATTTTCGCCTTCGTCGGAATCGAGGTCGCGTTGATTCCAAGCGGCGAAGTAAAAAATCCGGCGCGCACTGTTCCGCGTTCCGCTTACCTCGCGCTCGTCGTCACGACTATTATTTACATTACGATCCAACTCGTGGCGCAGGGAACACTCGGTGCCGATCTTGCGAATTACAAAGACGCGCCGCTGGCCGAAGCGGCCGCGAAATTTCTCGGCAACATCGGCCGCACGATTCTCATCGCCGGCGCTACCATTTCCGCGTTCGGTTTTGTCACCAGCGACATCCTCAGTTCGCCGCGGATGATTTTTGCCTTTGGCCGCGACGGTGCATTGCCGGCATGGTTCGCGCACGTTCATCCGCGTTACCGCTCGCCTGACGTCGCGATAATCACCTACGCCGTGCTCGCTTTTGCCTTATCGATCACGGGCACATTTGAACAACTGGCAGTGCTTTCCAACGTCGCCGTCCTTTTGATGTATCTGCTTTGCTGCGCCGGCTGCTGGTTTTTAGTGCAGCGCGACGTCCGGGGCGACGGTCAGCCATTTAATTTTCCCGGCATGAAAATCGTGCCCGCGCTGGCCATTGTTGCGATTATCTGGATTCTCTCGCACGCGACCGTGCGCGAGTTCGCCGTGAACGGAATCCTGCTGGCGCTCGCGTCAGTTGTATATCTGATCCGCGGTCAGTTTCGGGGGAAGTCGTAGGCAAACTCCGGGAAATTGATTAGCTTTTGACCTATGCGCGATAATTATCTCGAGGACTTTTATTCCTTTCTCCGGTTTCCGAGCGTTTCAACGGACGAGAAGTTTTCTGGCAAAGTTAAAGATTGCGCCCAATGGTTGTCTCAAAAGCTGGAAGCAGTCGGATTGGAATCAAAAGTGGTCCCGACTCCCGGCCATCCGGTCGTTTGGGCGCGCAACAAGCATCGTAGCGGCCGGCCGACGGTTCTGATCTATGGTCATTACGATGTTCAGCCGCCAGATCCGCTCGAGTTGTGGGACTCGCCGCCTTTCGAGCCGGTGTTGAAAAACGGTTACGTTTTTGCGCGCGGCGCAACCGACAACAAAGGCCAGATTCTTTCTCACATAATCGGAATTCAGGAATCGCTGCAAAAAGACGGCGATCTGCCGGCGAATGTCGATCTTGTCATTGAAGGCGAAGAAGAAATCGGCAGCGCCAACTTGGGAAAATTTCTGAGCGATAATCGTGACGCTTTGAAATGCGATGTCGTTTTAGTTTCCGACACCGGAATGATCGCGCCGCGCACACCAACGTTGAGCTACGGTCTGCGCGGAGTCGCCGCACTGGAAATAAAAGTCACCGGCGCAAAAATGGATTTGCATTCGGGAATTTTCGGCGGCGCAGTCGCGAATCCGGCCGCAGCGCTCGCGAGATTGCTCGCCAGCCTCCATGATCAGAATGGTCACATCGCGGTCGAAGGTTTCTACGACGACGTCCTCCCACTGCAGGATTGGGAACGTGACGCCTGGAAAAAATTGCCACTCGATCCCGATTCCGAAATGCTCAAGGAAACAGGCGCGCCTTCACTTTTTGGCGAAGCCGATTTCAGCACACTGGAACGGATTTGGGCGCGGCCGACGGCCGAGATCAACGGAATCGGGGGCGGTTATCAAGGACCCGGAACGAAAACAGTTTTGCCGAGTCACGTGATGGCCAAATTGACCTTTCGCCTGGTTCCGAACCAACAAGCCGATGCCGTTATCGATCTTGTGAAAAAACATCTCCAGAAAAATTTGCCGCCGGGAGTGACCATTGAAATGACAAGTGGTCATCACGGCCCGTGGTATTTGACTGATCCGCACAGCAAATTCGGCAAAGCTGCGCAACGCGCGCTGAAGAGATCGTTCAATAAGGATGCAGCACTGATTCGGGAAGGTGGCAGTATTCCAATCG
>JALYKJ010000012.1 GCA_030774845.1 Verrucomicrobiota bacterium | reverse complement strand
CTTGTCCGAATGAGTCAGGGAAAGATGATGGGCGTCGATTTCAACAAAGACAAAACCTGGGTCGGCTCGTCCATCGCGCTGCACGAGCAATAACTCGGCGGCGTTATCTCTAAATCGCCCGAGTCTTGATGTTGATCTCAGACGTAAGTGTCTGATGGACCGGACACCTGTCGGCGATTTCCATCAGCTTGGCGCGCTGTTCGTCGGTCAGCGATCCGGTCAGCTGGATGTCGCGCTCGATTCGATCGATTTTTCCTTCCTTGGTTTCGCAATTGTCGCAATCAGCCGCATGGATCTTTGAGTGTCGGAGCGAAACGGTGATGTTCTCGAGCGGCCAGCCTCTTTTCCGCGCATAAAGTCCGATCGTCATCGACGTGCACGAGCCAAGCGCGGCGAGCAAAAGATCGTAAGGCGATGGGCCGCTGTCAGCGCCGCCGAAAGAGACTGGTTCGTCTGCGTCGAGACGATGCGAACCGACTTCAATTTTTTGGGCGAAGCCGGCGGCGGTGCCGTGAACAATTACGTGACCTGGTTCGGTTTGTTCGGTTGTTGCCATAGCGAATGTCGATCAAACAACGGTTGCCCGATGAGGGCAAGCCAACAACAAGGTCAACGGCCCTCCCGCTTCATGAGGTCCACGACTTCGGCCGAAGTGCGTACCGGAATAATCTCGAACTCCATCAAATCCTTCCAATTGTCGATCCAACGCTCGAGGAGCACGAAGTCTTCTGTCTCCATAATTTGCCAGCAGGTTTTGAGATTGTGATCGATCCAGCTCGAAACGTAATTCAAACCTTCCGGCATCATCCGGCCTTTCTCGCGTAGCCGCAGATAAATCGCCGGCGCATCCTTGAACTGCTCGATGACCATGTAATGCATGTTTCTTTCGCAGCCGAGACGGCTGCCTCCACAGTTATTTCAGTTCTTCGTTGGTTTCGGCGAACGCTTTGACCGCGAATTCCAGGTCTTCGCGCGAATGTGCGGCCGAGACCTGCGTTCTCACGCGCGCGGTACCATGCGGCACCACCGGATAGAAGAAGCCAATGACGTAAACGCCTTTTTCGAGCATCCGCGCGGCAAACTTTTGCGATTTGGCGGCATCGCCGATCATGATCGGCACGATCGGATGCACGCCCGGCTTGATCGTTAGGCCGCGCTCGCTCACCGCCTCGCGAAAGTATTTTGTGTTCTCTTCGAGTTTGTCGCGCAATTCGGTCGATGCGCTCAGAAGTTCGAGTGCTTTCAAACACGCGGCCACAATCGGTGGCGCGACCGTGTTGGAAAACAAATAGGGTCGCGATCGCTGCCGCAAAAGATCGACAATTTCTTTGCGGCTGCTAGTGAAACCACCGCTCGCGCCGCCGAGCGCTTTGCCGAGCGTGCCGGTGATGATGTCGATCTTGCCCATCACGCCGCGATATTCGTGAGTGCCGCGACCGGTTTTGCCGAGAAACCCGGTCGCATGCGCATCGTCGATCATCGTGAGCGCGTCGTATTTTTCAGCCAGATCGACGATCGATTTTAAATCGGCGATCGTGCCGTCCATCGAGAAACAGCCGTCGGTCGCGATCAATCGAAAGCGCGCGGCGCTCGATTCTTTCAGCTTCGCTTCGAGATCGGCCATGTCGTTGTGCTTGTAACGGAGGCGTTGCGCTTTGCAGAGCCGAATGCCGTCGATGATCGATGCGTGATTCAACTCGTCGCTGATGATGGCGTCTTTTTCAGTGAGCAATGTTTCAAACAAGCCGCCGTTGGCATCGAACGCGCTCGGATAAAGAATTGTCTCCTCAGTCCCGAGAAATTTTGTGAGCGCGGCCTCGAGTTCCTTATGGAGGTCCTGGGTGCCGCAAATAAATCTGACGCTGGCCATGCCGAGCCCGTGGGTATCGAGCGCTTCTTTGGCAGCCTTGATCAATTCGGGATGATCCGCGAGGCCGAGGTAATTGTTCGCGCACATATTAAGAACGCGTTCGCCGCCGGCCACGGCGATGTGCGCGTCTTGTGGCGAAGTGATAATGCGCTCGGTTTTGTAAAGTCCCTGCGACTTTATTTCTTCGAGCGTTTGCGAAAGCTGCTTTTCGAATTCGGCGACCATGGCTCAAAGTTTGGGCGCGCAATCCGATTTGCGCAAAGAAGATGTCGATCTTGCACAGAGGCCACCACTTGACGGCCTGTGAATAAGTGTTAATAAGTCCAGCGATCCGCCTTGACCCACGCTGAACTTCGCAGCCTCGCCCTAGCCGTTCTCGCGGCTTTCATCGCCATCCTTCTGCTCAGCGGGTGCGGCACTACCTCGACTCGCGCCTTGCCGGCCTACGAAGCGGCGCTGGCCAAAAGCGATTTTCAAAACGTGCGGACAACTGCCTACACTCATACCGAGGCCGATCACACTCAATATGGTTCGCGCAATGCGCTCGGCGGCGAATTGCATGCGGCCGGACCGGCGATTCATCGCGCCGAAAACGTCAGACGCGCCGGCGCCATCTCCGACAGTGACGATGTCGATGTAATCAACATTTCAAATACCGATACGAAATTGCAGCCGTTCTCGATGCAGGAAAAGAAAAAGACAACGCGCGTGACGACAACGACAACGACGCGAGTGACAAAAACTACGCTAACGACGCGCGGCGCAAAACGCGCAGTCGCGGTGAGCAAACCGCCGCGAGTCGGAAGCGCCGCCGCCGATTGGTCGCGTTGGCCGATGGGGACGACGTTTCGGTTGTTATCGACCGGACAAGTTTATCGCGTCGAAGATTATGGTTGGGCGTTGAGCGGCCGGAACACGATCGACCTTTACATGTCGAACCAACGCGACATGAACACCTGGGGGGCGCGCCAGGAACCGATCCAAATTCTGCACTGGGGTGATCCGCAGCAAAGTTTGCAATTCTTGCAATCGCACACGGACTACAAGCATATCAAACGAATGATGCTTGAGCTCCAAGGCCGCGACCAGGAAGCCGCCGCGCTTCAGTAGGTTCGGAGTTATTCTTTTTCGCGAGATCGCAAAATGGATTTCCTTAGACGCATTTCGCCTCGCATCACATAAAGAATCACGGCGCGGTTTTTTACGATGCGATAGAAAACCCGGCACGGCGGCTCCACGATCTGTCGATAAGGTAAGCCGTGAAGCTCCTTCGGGATCGAGCCGCTTTTCGGATGCTAGATTAGTTGCTCGACATGTTTGAAAACGCGTTGCACGAGTTGTCGCGCAGCGGCCGGATTGTCGAGTGCAATGTAATCGGCGATCGCGTCGAGATCGTGCAGAGCGGGCTCAGTCCAGATCAGCTCAACCATCGAGCCATTCGTTTCTTCGCCTGCGCGTGTGAAACGATGCGACCGTCGCGCAAGGCACCTTCGCCGCGTGCGATCCCTTCCAGGATGGCGAGCCGGCGATTCAAACTGGCGAACGTTGCCACGTCGACAAGATAAGCGGCGGGTCTGCCGTGCTTGGTGATCAATACCGGCCGGCGCTTTTTATTTAAGTCGGCGATCATCTTCGTTGCCTTCCGCTTCAACGTCGTGACGAGGGCCGTTTGCATCAAGTGATACTAAAGTGATACTTGTCTATTGCAACTTTGATTGGTTGGGGAGCGCGATATGAATTCGTGGGACGCGCGCCAGGAACCGATCCAAATTCTGCACTGGGGCAATCCGCAGCAAAGTTTGCAATTCCTGCAATCGCACACGGACCTACAAGCATATCAAGCGAATGGTGCTTGAGCTCCAAGGCCGCGACCAGGAAGCGGCCGCGCTGCAGTAGACGCTTTACGAGTTTAACTAAAACGTCTGTCGTATTCGCGCGACACGCGGGTCAGCAACGCGGAATACTCGAGCTCGACTTTGCCCAAATCGACCCAGTCGAACGGATATGGCTTAGCGTTTGTTGCTCGGAAACGCAGAATCTGAAATTCATCGAATGCCGGTCGCGCCTTGTCGTTCAGGCGTTGCTCCGCTTGTGCTGCTTCCTGGATGGGATGTTTGTACTTTTTGCCGTCTGTCGGCCAACGCTTCCGTCCCTCGAAGGAGACGTATTGATCAGCAAAATTGATTCCGATAAAGCCAACGGAGATCGGGTTTCCGCCACGACGTTTGAACTCGTTAACTTGATTGATTAGGTCAGTTATCACCCGATCAATCTGTTTAATCATTGCTTTGGCCAGAATTTTCGTCTCTGCACCGATCTCAATAGTTGCAACCGGACCACGCGCGACGAGCATTCCCTTTTCCGTTATAGCGATGGCCGCCGGAACTAATTCTCCAAAAGTTCCATCGCCCCGCCGTCCCGGCTTTCCGGTCATTATGTTGCGTAAGTTTACGACACGCTCGTGACGTTGTACCCGCTCGACAAGTCTCGCGGACTTGTTGATCGAAACAAGATCTTCGTAAAGCTGCGAAGCCACGAGATCGCCGAGATTTGATTTGCGATGCAGATACGGTTTGCCTTCGAACAAATCGCGAAAGATTCGGAGTAAGGCGTACTTCTCGGCGCTCATCGCTCGACTCGGAGAGTCGAATGACCGGCGCCACGCGTCTGAGGCATTGCTGTCGCAAGACGAAGTCGCTGCTCCGCAATTTTCGCATAGGTCGGTTCAATTTCGTTACCGATGCTATTCCGGCCCGTCGCGACTGCCGCCAAGTTCGTCGTTCCCGTTCCGACGAACGGGTCAAGCACAGTATCTCCGGCGAACGAGAAAAGTTTAATCAAGCGCTCAGCGAGGCCCAGCGGGAAGGGCGCTGGGTGGCCTCGGCGTGTCGATTCGCCTTTGATGTCGATCCAGGCTGATCGCAACCAGGACTTCATTTCATCCTTCGTCAGCATCGACAACGCCTTTTGTAGTGGCGACGGTGACCGGTACTCACCGCCTTTTCTCAAAAAGAGAATGTATTCGGCATCGTTCTTAATAATCGCCCCGGGCTGATACGGCTTGCCGTAAAATCCAGCGCCGTTTCCCTTCGCCTCGGTGACGCCGTTCGCGATCTTAAACCAAAGAATCGGTGTAAGAGCATCGAGATCGAAAGACCGCGCTCGCACCATGATGTCAGCGTGCAAAGGCATCACGCGGTGACGCCCTTGCTTGCGTGGAATACAGACATCGCCAACCACACAACAAATTCTTCCGCCCGGCGCAAGAACACGCGCGCATTCGCGCCAAACTTTATCGAGCTCATCAAGGAATCTGTTGTAGTCGGCGATTTCGCCGAGTTGGCGGTCGTTCGTTTCGTATTTTTTAAGCGTCCAGTAGGGAGGCGATGTTACGATCAGATGGACGCTCTCATTTGAAATCCACGACAAATCACGAGCGTCACCCAGCCGGAGACAATGAGTAGTTTTGTCGAACGGCGCAGGCCATGGGTGTGTTCGATAATAGGCATTCGCACTTAACAGTTTTGAGATCGCACCGCGTTTGTTATCGGAAAAGTCGGTTGTCGATGTTGCAGGATCGAACGCTTCGGAAAGGCTTGGACTTTCGACGCGCTTTTCCTTTGGTCTATGATGCCGAAATCCGTTAGTTGCACCGTTCGCCGGTTTGCGAACCAGGTACAACTGTTCGTCTTCCCGAACGCGACGTTTGTTTCTGGGGTGCGGCGCGATTTTCTTGGCGGCCGCCGAACTTTTCGGCATGTCGACCTTTACCACGCTCAGCCATCGGATTCCATTGAGAAATCCGCGTAATCGGCGGTTGAAAAATTCAGCGGTCGCTCCAATTGAGGACGATTTTGCCGGAGTTGCCGGATTTCATCAGCTCGATCGCTTCCTTGAACTGGGTGTAGGGGAAGCGGTGAGTGATCACCGGCGAGATATCGACGCCGCTCTGGATCAGCGCGGTCATTTTGTACCAGGTCTCGTACATCTCGCGGCCGTAAATACCTTTGATGGTGAGCTGATTGAAGACGACCAGGTTCCAATCGATCGCGGCGTTTCCCGGCATAATTCCGAGTAACGCAATTTTGCCGCCGTGAAACATGTTCGGCAGTATGTCGTCGAACGCTTTCGGGTTGCCGGACATTTCGAGCGCGACATCGAATCCTTCTTTCATCCCGAGCTTCGGCATTGCATCGGTGAGCTTTTCGGTGCGCACATCCAACGCAAGATCGACACCGAGCTTGCGCGCGAGATCGAGTCGATACGGATTCACGTCGGTGATGACGACGTGACGCGCGCCGGCGTGTTTGCAAATCGGAATCGCCATGCAACCGATCGGTCCTGCGCCGGTGATGAGCACGTCTTCGCCAACCAGATCGAACGAAAGCGAGGTGTGAACGGCGTTGCCTAACGGATCGAAACAGGAAAGCACCTCGAGCGGGATGTTTGGATCGGCATGCCAGACGTTTGACATGGGAATGGAGAGATACTCCGCGAAAGCGCCCTGCCGATTGACGCCGACGCCTTGCGTGTTGGGACAGAGATGGCGCCGGCCCGCAAGACAATTGCGGCAATGTCCGCAAACGATGTGACCTTCGCCGG
>JALYKJ010000011.1 GCA_030774845.1 Verrucomicrobiota bacterium | reverse complement strand
GCGCAATCCTTCAGCTTGGACCAATGCGTGATCTTTTGGGGCGCTTTCAGCGCGAACCGGAATTTTTCCGGAGTCAGTGTTTTCCAATTATCAATGGTCTTCGGCGCCGGAATCCGATGAAAAGTGTAATTGATCTCAGTGGTTGAAAATCGCTCGGCATAAAACGGCAGCATTTTCGCGGTTGGCAAGTCTTCGGGATAAAAGTTTTCCTTCCACTCCGCGTACTGAAAGCCCGAGGTGCCGATCCACGTATTCATTGTCGACCTTGTCAGAAGCAGAAAACGTCCAACGCTGAACGCCCAACGTCCAATCTCGAATTCAGAGGCGGAAAATCCTAATCATTCCTGGATTCCTGCTTTCCTGATTAAAATTTCTGGATGTTCCTGATCACAGCACGCCGACGGCGCGCGAGATGAGTAGGATCACGATGCTGAGCGAAATAAAAATCTGGATCATGGCGAGCACCTTGGCCCAGCGGGCCAGCAACGGCGCATCCGTCGGGCCGAAGGTCGAGCTCTGGGTAAAGGAGACAAACAGATAGTCGATGAAGCGGGGACGCCAAGGCGTACATTCGAATTGCGCGCGCTCATCATGCGGGACCTGCATTTGCGGGAAAAGAAAACTGGTGCTGCCGAACTTCTTCTGTTCGTGCCGCAGCGTTGGTCCGCCGCTATCGAGTCGCCAATACCAAAGCGCGAAGACGATCACGTTGGTCAGCCATAGTAACGCGCCCGAGCGCAAAAGTTCGAGCGCCGCTTCTTTGTGTGATGGAAGTGCTCG
This sequence comes from Verrucomicrobiota bacterium, assembly GCA_030774845.1. GTDB lineage: Bacteria > Verrucomicrobiota > Verrucomicrobiia > Chthoniobacterales > UBA10450 > AV40. The sequence continues at coordinate 1,463 of JALYKJ010000011.1, read as the reverse complement.
CACTAACAGTCCCACCGATCCAATCAGCGCCAGCGTGGTAATTCCGTTAATGAGAATGCCGAGGGCGCGATTTAGTGAGTGCTTCCCGGTGCGATGACTGATCACCGTCGGGACGAGCAAAACGACGATCAGCGTCGGTAACAACCAGATCGGCCCCACGATGAGACTGGGTGGAAGCGCCAAATAAATTGCGCCCACCGCCAGAAAGGCCAGCAGTGCCTGCCAACGCGGCTCCGGTTTGTCGATATGATCGTGTTGATCCGGCATAACGCCGCTATAGCGAAAATTTGTGACCGCGTGAATCAATCATTCCATTTGAGCGTGACAAACGGGGCGGGCCATGAAAGATCGACACCCTCACCTAACGAAAGGCACACATGATTAACGTTACGAAAAATCTTGGTATGCTGTTGCTCGCAATCTATCTCATCCTGGTCGGGATCATGGCGCTCGTTTCCGGCATCGCCATCCCACCAATCGTCATGGGTATTTTGGCGCTCGCGGCCGGTATTCTTATACTTATCGGCCGATAGCAGAGCCTTAGAGGGCCGCCGGCTCCGTGTCATGGAGACGGCCGTAGTCGACGGTCAGTCGTCGGCCCGGCCCTTTGTGCTCCCTGTAGATCTCGACGAAACGACGGCCGAACTGAATATCACGCCAGCTGTAATCCTTTTGGGTTTGCACTTCGGCCGCGATGACTGGGTCGATGCCGACGACCGAAACAAAGAAAAGCGCGCGCTCGGCTTCGAGGGACTCGAGCGTGGCTGCGCGCAGCGGACTTTTCTCATCGATCTCATGCCGCAGAGTCAACGCCGCTGGGAAAATCGTTAACCGGTCGAAATGCAGTTTCAGATCGTGGAAGTATCGGAAATCGCCGCCTTCGGCCAACTGTTGGTCACGCGAGTACATGATCCGAAACTTCGCTTCCACCATGCTGTGATGGTTTTCGTTGCCGACGCGCACCATTAACGTCGGTTTGCCATTTAACGGCGCGACCACCATTGACTTGCTAAACACCACACGGGCAATCGGCCGCGAGAAGCGCACGAAAATCAAACCCGTCATCACCGCGAGCAAAAAGACACCGGTCATGATCTCGACCGTGCTGACGACGTGGCCGTAGATAGATTGCGGATACATGTGACCGTAGCCGACGGTGGCGAGCGTTTGCACGCTGAAAAAGAAACAATCGAGAAACCACTCCGAAGTCGTGGTGCCGGCGACGCTGTTTGGATCCAAACTATAAAAGAAAGCGAAAAGGAGATTCAGCCCTACATAAACGAGGGCGACGAACCCAGCGAACTGCGGCCAGCGCAAACCGAGCAGCCAGCGATACACGTCGCGCCATTTCCAGGCGTCGGTGTTAACTTTGACGAACTCGACCTGGCCGGATTGAACCGAAACTTCTTTGCGCCGGCTTCTTCTTGGGCGAAGTCTATCGTGCACGGACACAACCATAGCCC
>JALYKJ010000010.1 GCA_030774845.1 Verrucomicrobiota bacterium | reverse complement strand
CTCATAGAGCGCCGCTACAATTCCAGCAATGGAAACCTTCCAGGCACTGCTCGCAACAAAGCTGACCGAAGCGCTAATCGCCGCCGGTTTTCAAGACGTGGGCGAATTGACGCAAGCGACCGATCCTCGATTCGGCGATTATCAAACGAACGCAGCGTTGGTGCTCGGAAAACAACGCGGGGAGAACCCGAGAGCCGTTGCCGAGAAGATTGTGCAGCATCTCGATGTTGCCGATTTGTCCGAACCGCCAACCGTCGCGGGCGCAGGCTTTATCAATTTCACACTACGCGCCGACGCGGTTGCCAGGAAAGCAGCTGAGTTCTTTGCCGATGAGCGCCTCGGCGTCGCAAGATCGACATCTCCAAAAAAAATCGTGATCGATTTCGGGTCGCCGAATGTAGCCAAGCCGATGCACGTCGGTCACATTCGGAGCACTGCGCTCGGCGATGCGCTCGCCCGGATCGCGACCTTTCTCGGGCACGACGTGATTCGCGACAATCACATCGGCGATTGGGGCACGCAGTTTGGGATGGTGATCTGGGGTTGGAAAAATCTGTTGGATCGACAAGCGCTCCAGCGCGATCCGCTCGCCGAGATCGTTCGCATTTATAAAGAGACGAACGCAAGATCGACATCCGATCCGACGGTGCGCGAAGCGTGTCGTCAGGAATTGGTCAAGCTCCAATTCGGTGACAAAGAAAACATGGACATCTGGAACGAGTGCGTCGCGCTCTCGATGCAGGATTTCGAGCACGTTTACGAACTGCTCGACATTCACTATGACATCCAGTGCGGCGAAAGTTTTTACAACGATCGATTGGCTGGCGTCGTCGATCGATTACTCAAAGCCAAAATCGCTGAAGTGAGCGAAGGCGCCGTCGTTGTTTTCTTCCGCGATGTTCCCGAGCTGGCGGACAAACCGTGCATCATTCGAAAGAGCGACGGCGGCTTCAATTACGCCACGAGCGACATCGCCACGGTTGAGTATCGAATCAACGAATTAAAGCGCGACACGATTTGGTATGTGGTGGGCGCGCCGCAAACCTTGCACTTTAAGCAGATTTTCGAGATCGCACGCCGAGAAGGATACGAAGCCGATTTCCGCCACATTCCGTTTGGCAACGTGTTGGGTGAAGACCGGAAACTGATGAAGACGCGCTCCGGCGAAAACGTACCGTTGCGACAATTATTGGAAGAAGCATCCGCGCGCGCGCGCAAAATTGTCGACGAAAAGAATCCGGACCTGAGCGATGCGGAGAAGATCGAGATCGCGCGGACGATCGGCATTGGTGCGGTCAAATACGCCGATCTGTCGCAATATCGAATGACCGATTACGTTTTTTCGTGGGATAAAATGTTGGCGTTGCAGGGCAACACCGCGCCCTATTTGCAAAACGCCTACGTGCGAATCCGCTCGATCTTTCGCAAAGCGGATGTAGCCACGCCCCCGCGGGGCGTCGGAGATAAGACGGGCCACAGGTCCGTGGCTACAACGTTTGTTCTCAACGAAGCTGCCGAAATCACTTTGGCGAAGCGCCTTTGTCAGTTCGCCGAGATCGTGCCGCAAGTGGTCAACGATTTTCGGCCGAACATTCTGGCTAATTATTTGTTTGAGTTGGCGAACAGCTTCCACGCGTTCTACGAAGCGTGTCCGGTTTTGAGATCGGACGAACCGGCTCGCGCCTCGCGCCTCGCTCTATGCGATTTAACCGGGCGCGTTTTGCAGCGCGGCCTCGATTTGTTAGGCATCAAAGTGCCGGAGAAAATGTAGGTTTTGTCATTCCGAGCGAAGTCGAGGAATCTCTTACTGTTCGTTTCGGCGATTTCGGGAAATATTAAGAGATGTCTCGGTCCGAGCCGGACTGGCACATTTGCTCGAGATGACAGAAAAAAAACATCCACGCATACCGACTTGCACCTACCGGTTGCAGTTTAACCGGTGGTTCACGTTCGCGCAGGCGCGCGAGATCGTGCCGTATTTGCAGGCGCTCGGTGTCACCGATGTTTACGCGTCGCCTTATTTTCAGGCCGGCTCGAACAGCTTGCACGGCTACGATATTACCGATCACAACAAGTTGAACGCGGTGATCGGTTCGCAAGCCGATTACGACGCATGGGTCACGGAGTTGCACGCGCACGGCATGGGTCAGGTCCTCGACTTCGTGCCGAACCACATGGGCGTCGCCGAGCCCGGCAACAAATGGTGGGCGGACGTGCTCGAGAACGGTCCGAGCTCAATGTATGCGCCGTATTTCGACATCGATTGGCGCCCGCTCAAGTCGGATCTCCGCGATAAAGTTCTGTTGCCGATTCTGACCGATCAATACGGTCGCGTGCTCGAGCGCGGTGAGTTGCAAGTGCGTTTCGAAGAGGGTGCCTTCTATCTTGCCTATCAAAATCAGAAACTGCCGATTGCGCCCGGCACTTATCGGTTTGTTCTCGAGATGGCGTTGGAAAATCTCGCTGAATACAAAGACGAAGAGTTTTACGGTGAGTTTCAAAGTATCCTGACGGCGCTCGAGTATTTGCCGCGAAGGACTGAAACCGATCCGGAAAAAATTGCCGAGCGCGCGCGGGAAAAAGAAATCGTGAAGCGTCGTCTGGAGCGGCGTTGCCAAGAAGCACCCCAAGTCCAACGCGCGATTGAAAAAGCGCTGGCGCAAATTAACGGTCGCCTAGGCGATCCGCGCAGTTTCGATCGCTTGGATGAACTTCTCAACGCGCAGTCGTATCGATTGGCATTTTGGCGCGTCGCCGCTGAAGAAATTAACTACCGCCGTTTTTTCGACGTGAACGATTTGGCGGCAATCCGGATGGAACTGCCGGAGGTGTTCGACGCCGCGCACCAGCTGGTTGTCGATCTTGTCCGGACCGGAGCCGTGACCGGGCTTCGGATCGATCATCCCGATGGCTTGTATTTGCCGAAAGAATATTTGGAGGCGCTGCAACGGCGTTGCGCCAAAGTGCTCGGCATTCCGCTGCCGAAAGACGGGCGTGCCGTCTACATGATCGCGGAAAAAATTCTGACTGGTGCGGAAAAGCTTCGTCCGGATTGGCCGCTGCATGGAACAACCGGTTACGATTTTGCCAATCAAGTCGCCGGCGTTTTCGTCGACGCATCGGCGGAAGCTGACATGACGAGGACTTTTCATCGGTTCATCGGACATACCGTGCATTTCGGGCATCTCGTTTACGCGAAGAAGCGTTTGGTGATGCGACTGGCCCTGGCCAACGAAGTCGAAGTGCTCGGCAACATGCTCGACCGGTTGTCGGAAAAAAATCGCTGGTATCGCGATTTTACGTTTGAAGCGCTCGCCCGCGCGGTGCGGGAAACGATTGCTTGCTTCCCGGTTTATCGAACTTATCTCGCGCCCGGCCAACCGGTGAGCGATGAAGATCGACAAGTGATCGAGCGCGCGATTGCTTCAGCCAAGCGCCGCAATCCAGCGACGGAGGAATCGATCTTCAATTTTCTGCGCGACATTTTGCTTTTCCGATTCCCGGAGAACCTTGACGCCCAGGCGCGCGAGGAGCACATGCATTTCGTCCTCAAATTTCAGCAGTTCACCGGGCCGATCATGGCGAAGGGACTTGAGGACACGGTCTTCTACATTTACAACCGGTTGGCTGCGCTCAATGAAGTGGGCGGCGAGCCGCAGCAGTTCGGACTGAGTGTCGAGGCATTTCACGAACGCAATTTAGATCGACATCGCAATTGGCCGGCAACGTTGCTCGCGACTTCGACGCACGACACCAAGCGAAGCGAAGACGTGCGCGCGCGAATGGTCGCGATCTCTGAGATTCCGGAATTGTGGCGGCGCTCTTTGCAACGCTGGCGAACCGCGAACCGGCGCTGGAAAAAAATGGTGAACGAAGCGGAAGCGCCCGATCCAGACGAGGAATATCTGCTCTACCAGACATTGCTCGGCACCTGGCCGATCGCGGCGAATGGCGCGCCCGAACAGAATGTCGGCGCTGAATACATCCAGCGGATTCAGGCCTACATGACGAAAGCATTGAACGAAGCGAAGCTGAACACGAGCTGGATTCAACCGAACGAAGAGTGGCTCGCCACGACGCGCGATTTCGTCGCCAAAGTTTTGGACCCGACTCCGAAGAACAAGTTTTTGCCGGCTTTTCTTCCAGTCGCGGAGGAGACTGCGCGACTCGGTGCGATCAATTCGCTCGCTCAGACTTTGCTCAAGCTGGCTTCGCCGGGAGTGCCGGACATTTATCAGGGAAACGAAACCTGGGATTTCTCTCTCGTCGATCCAGACAATCGCCGCCCGGTTGATTACAAACGCCGTGCTGAGATGCTTTCGTGTTTGTCGACTAAATCGCCGGAAGAGCTCTTGCAAAGTTGGCCGGACGGCCGAATCAAAGTGTTTCTGACCCAGCGAGCGCTGCGTTTTCGGAACGAACATGTCGAACTCTTTCGAAGTGGAAATTATTTGCCGCTGCGCGCAACCGGGTCCTTTGCCGATTGTTGCCTCTGTTTCGCACGCCAGCTGGATCAGCGGTCTATCATCGTAATTGTCCCGCGTCTTTCATCTCGAATCGGATTTCCACCAATCGGTGAACGTTGGAGGGATACAGTGGTCGAGTTGCCGGAAAGCTTATCGCTCCACCGCGGTCGCGAAATTTTTACCGGACGTGAGTTGTCGATCCAAAATCGACAAATTCGCCTCGCTGACCCGATGTCGATCTTGCCGTTTGCGATTATCACGAAACTGTAGCGGCGGTCTACCTGTCACGTCGTAGCTCAGCGAAGGCGGATGACCGTCGGAACTAATGACGCGCGCCTGGAACGAAACGGTGGCTCAAATCGCCGACCCATTGAGAAAAATTGCCAAGGTTTTTCGCCAGGTCCGCGCCAAAACTCACAAATGTGATGTGTGGTGACGCCACTATCAGCATCACACTGAGCAGAACGAGATTGAGCAGGTAAATCACCACCAGCGAAAAAAATGTTCCATGATCGCGCAAGTCGGTCTGGTTCTTCGGGATCATCCAACAAGTGAAGGTGAGATGGAATGCCCAAGTCGCTCCGATCACTGCGTAAAGTAGTCGCCCGTACGGCTGGACGTTGTAGAAAATGCTGAGCGCGCCGTAAATCGCGATGGCGAGAATGCTGTAGAGCGGAAAAAAATACGGCGCGAGTGCGATCCAAAAATTGGTGCGATTGGTGACGACGTGGCCGCCATCCCGGCCGACGCGGAAACGACTGACGCGGCCGCCCATTAACCAAATCCAAACTGCGTGCGTGAGCTCGTGGCCAAAGACGTAAAGCAAGATCGGTCGCGGCAGCCCAATGAAAGCAATGAACCAGAGCGCCGCGCCTAACGAGAAGAACCAGAATTCCTGTCCGGCCCACAAACGTTGCGTGATCGTCGCGCGGGCGAAGACGGTGAAAAACGTTTGCGTTAGAATCGCGCACAGCGGCAGGAGGAACACCGCGAAAATAAATTTTATCCACCGCGTCGGGACCAGGACCGCGTACGTCCCCGACAGGTTTCGCGTTGCCGCGACTCTCACCCGGCGAGACTTAATCGTGCGAGTGATTGTCGATCTTCGATTCATCATCCAAGCAACTAAAATTCAGATTAACCACGGATTACGCGGATGTCGCGGATGATTGTAAGGCAGGCGCATCGTGTGCCGACAAGATTAAGAGTCGGAGGGAGAGGAAGAGACTACGCCCGGCCCATGTAAGCGCCGGTGCGGGTGTCGATCTTGATTGTCTCGCCTTCTTTGATGAAGAGCGGGACGTTGATTGTTTTGCCGGTCTCCAACTTAGCCGGTTTGGTCACGTTGCTGGCGGTGTCGCCGCGCAAACCTTCCGCTGATTCGATGACTTTTAAGTTCACCGACGCGGGCATTTCAACCTGCACCGGTTTGCCTTCGGCGTAGAGCACTTGGATAGAAAGATTCTCGACAAGATAATCTCGGGAGTCGCCGATCAAATTCTCCTGCAAGGTGACGGTGTCGTAAGTTTCCGGGTCCATGAAATGGTAGCCGTTGTGGTCTTTGTAACTGAACTCGAGTTGTTTTCGCTCGATATCGACCAACTCCACTTTATCGGTGGAACCAAAACGGACGTCGGCGCTTTTGCCGGTGTTGATGTAGCGGATGATCGCCTGGACAAAGGCGCGTAAATTTCCGGGCGTGCGATGATGCACCTCCAGCACGATGGCAGCGTTGCCATTGTATTTTATCGCCATTCCCCGGCGGAGATCGTTAGCTGCGGCCATGACA
>JALYKJ010000009.1 GCA_030774845.1 Verrucomicrobiota bacterium | reverse complement strand
CGATTGTTCGCAGGCGGGTTCGTTTTTCATGACTGAAACTGAAGCACAACGACAAAAAGAGATTCAGCAGGCCGAAGAATTACTTTTCACCGGTCCGCAAGCGCTCGGTTTTGTTAAAGGCCTTTTCCACGGCCACTTCGTTTCCGATTGGGTAATGCCGTATCCGCGGATTCCAGCGGCGCAACAAACCGGGCTCGATAAAACGCTGAAGGAGTTGCGCGAATTTCTCGATGCGAAACTGGATCCGGTGGCGATCGACCGGAACGCCGATATTCCTCGGGAAGTGATTGATGGGCTCGGCCGCGTCGGCGTCCTGGGGATGACTGCGCCGGCGGAGTACGGCGGTAGTGGTTTTACCCAAATGGCGAACTGCAAGATTTTGGAGGAAATCGGTCGCCGCTGCGCATCGACATCGGTGTTCGTCAATGCGCATCATTCCATCGGCATCCGCGCCTTGTTGCTTTTCGGGACGCACGAACAGAAGCAAAGGTGGTTGCCGAAACTAGTGACCGGCGAACAACTAGGCGCGTTCGCTCTCACCGAAAAAGAAGCCGGCTCGGATGCGGCCAATGTGCAAATGACGGCGACGCCGAGCGCTGACGGTTCACATTTCATTTTGAACGGCGAAAAACGCTACATCACTAATGCGGCAATCGCGCAGGTGTTGACGGTGATGGCGCGGACGCCAGTGCCAGGTAAAGAAGGTAAGACAGCAATCACGGCTTTCTTGGTAACGCCGGACATGCCGGGATTTGAAATCCTCGAAGCGCGCATGCCGAAAATGGGAATCCGCGGCACGGCTACGGGAAGGTTCGCGATGCGCGACGTAAAAGTGCCGAGGGAAAATATTCTCGGACCGCCCGGAAAAGGTTTGAAGGTCGCGCTGACCGTTCTCGATTTTGGGCGAACGACATTTGGGGCGTGTTGCACCGGCGCGGCGAAAACCTGTCTCAAACTCGCGGTCAAACACGCAAACACGCGCAAGCAGTTCAATAAGACGCTTGGCAATTTTCATTTGGTGAAAGAAAAAATCGCGCGCATCGCTGCCGATGCTTACGCGATGGAAGCGATGACCACGCTCACTGCATCGCTGATCGATCGCGGCTTGGAAGATTACATGCTCGAAACGGCGATGCTGAAAGTGTTCACGACCGAGCGGCTATGGGAGTGCATTAATGACGCGTTCCAGATTTTTGGCGGTTCCGCCTACTTTGTCGACCTTCCGCTGGAGCGAATGCTGCGCGACGCGCGGATCAATCAGATCGGCGAAGGCAGCAACGAAGTGCTGACTTCGTTTATCGCGCTGGTCGGGATGCGCGGACCGGGCATGGAGTTCAAGGAAATTTACGACACGATGTTGAAACCAATGCGCGAAGGCGGGATCGGCAAAGCGTGGAGCGCGGGAATGAATCGGCTTGGCGCGGCAGTGCGAATTCCGGATGTGCCCGTGCGGAGTTCCGAGCTGCGGTCGTTCGCAAATCGGCTCGGCCGATTGATCTGGCGTTTTAATCTGGCGGTGAACAAGTCACTGATCGTTTATCGCGAGCCGATTTTGGATATGCAGTTGGTCCAGGAAAGGATCGCGGGTGCGGCGATGGATCTATTTGCATCGACATCGGTGCTAAGCCGATGGGATTCCGAAATTCAATTCGCTCAAGGGAATGGCGAAAAGCCCAGTCAAAAGAACGCGGCCGCCGAACTTTTCCTGCGTCAATCGTCCCGGCGAATTCGGAGTTATCTCGCCGGCCTTACTGACAACGACGACACGTTCATTCTGACCGCGGCGGATTCGGCACTTCGCTAAGGATTCACCGCGCCGACAGCTAGGGCGATTTCAAGATCTGAAGCGCCTGCAGCAGATCATGCGTGACCAGTTCGTAGAGCGGATAGTGCACCGCCAAAATTAAATACTGATGAAACTCGATCGCCGCGAGCAGTACGACAACGGCGGCGATAACGGCGCCTCGATATTGTTTTGACCACGAGGCCAGCGATACGATTTGGCTAAAGGCAAGGAAACGGAGAGGCATGTCCCACATGTTCGCGTAACGCAGGTTCATTCCGTACTTCACGTTGGACATCACGAGATAGCTGGCCGCGATAAAGATCGACATGAAGAGTTCGGGTTTCATCGTGCGGTTCAATCGAAAGATTGTTGCGAGCGCGAGAAGCAGAACAATCGGGCTGACCAGGAGAAGATCGACAAGGTAACGGTACCACGGGCCGTCGCCGGTCAGGATGGCGTAGTGGAGTTCGTAATTCTTGGCGAGCGAGTAATGATACGTGTGAATGGTCTCGCTTGTTCCGCCAGCGAGCAGAACTAAAATGACAACGCCAAGCAGCGGGCCAACAAGCGTGGCGACGACAAGTTCGCGCGTGACGGTTCCAAATTGCAGCCAGCGATTCGTGACGAGTAGAGCAACAAGCGCGATCCAGACAAAAAATGAATTTTCCTTGGTTAAGACGAGTAAGGCTAACGCAACGACGTAACCAGCCAGCCAGCGCCAATCGCGCGTCGCCTGCAAATTTTCCCAGAAAAGCCAGAGAACAAGCAACGCCCAAAAGGTGAAGAAGCCGTCCACCAGTGCATGCTGTGACATATGTATCTGGGTTGGTGCAACGCACATGAACGATCCGATCGCCAGAGCCCATGCTTTTCCTTTTAAGCGCCAGGCGAAACTAATCGAGATAACAAGTGTCAGAATGCTAAATAGCGACGCAACGTTTTTCAGCGCGTCCAGAGTGTCCGTGCCGAAGGAGAGATGCCAAAGATACCCCGAAAAAATGTAGAGGAACCGGAGCGGAGAAAGGATTGAGCGTTGCAGCCTTTCCTGGCGCTCAACGTAGTCCTGAACAATGAATGGGTAAGCCGAGAGACCTAGCGTGGCCAGCTTGTTGACGTATTCGGCGTAAAGACCTTCATCGAAACCGATCTTGTCGAAGGCGGGCTGCGGATGAAGAAACGTAATGGAGTGCAGCCGCGCGCCGGGCGAAAACGCGTGCGGTGGCAGACGTAGGAAAATTCCGGCGGCGAAAATAATCGCCAGCAGGATGATGTCGATTTTACGGCGAGGAGATTCTAAAGCAGGCATCGAAAAACGCAGCGTGACACCGACTTTTTAGCCGGTTTGCATGCTATGAGCAAAATTTAAACCTGATTCCAATTCCGCCTCTCGATTTCTCGGAAAACGGCGCGCGAGGCCGAGAACTTGCTTACTTGGAGTCGGATGAACTTGTCCCCACAATTCCCGGCAAACCTTGCCGTGGTGGTGCCGGTATATAACGAGGCCGCCAATATCGTGGCCGTACTGGACGAATGGTTCAGCTGTCTCGAAAACGTTTGCCCGAACTTTGTTCTCTTTGCGGTCAATGACGGCTCGAAAGACGATACGGCGCAAATCCTTGACTCACTAAGAGGCGAGCTTGGACCGCGGCTCCGAGATGTGAACAAGCCCAACACCGGTCACGGACTGACTTGCCGGGAAGGCTACGAGTTGGCGCTGGCCGACGGCGCGGAATGGATTTTCCAAATCGATTCGGACGGACAATGCGACCCAGCATTTTTTCAAAATCTTTATGACAATCGGGCGCATTATGATTGCCTATTCGCTTACCGTCGCACTCGCGATGACGGTGCCGGGCGGGTCGTGGTTTCTTTTTGTTGCCGATCGTTGCTCTGGTTAGTGACCGGCAACTACTTCCGAGACCCGAACGTACCGTACCGGCTCATTCGCGCTAACGCGCTGAGAAAGGCGTTGCGTCAAGTTCCGGCAGATTTTGAGCTTCAAAATATCGGTCTCACCTTCGCGTTGAAACAGGGACAGGAACTGTCCTGGAAATACTTTCCCATTCACTTCAGAGCAAGGCGCGGCGGGGAAAACAGTATCAACTACCGAAAGATCGCAAAGATGGGGATCAATCTTCTACGCGACTTCCGCCGGATCACCCATGAAGATTCTCATACTTGGTGGCGGCCCCGCTGGGCTCGGCGCCGCCTGGCGTCTTAACGAGCTGGGTTACAGCGATTGGCAGCTGCTGGAAGCGAATGATTACGCCGGCGGTCTGGCGTCTTCGTTCCGTGATAAGCAAGGTTTTTTCTGGGACATCGGGGGGCACGTTCAATTTTCGCACTACGACTATTTCGACGCGCTGATGCACAAACTGATTCCGAAAGAAGGATGGCTGACCCACCAGCGCGAATCCTCGGTATGGCTGCGCAATCGTTTTGTCCCGTATCCGTTTCAAAACAACATTCACCGGCTGCCGCGGGAAGAGATCGCTCGTTGTCTGAACGGGCTGGTCGAGATTCAGAAGAACGGCTCGCACAAATCCACTAATTTCAAGGAGTGGATCCTGGCGACATTTGGAGCAGGAATCGCGGAAGTTTTTTTACTGCCCTACAATTTCAAGGTCTGGGCTTATCCGGCTGAACAAATGAACCACAGCTGGGTCGGCGAGCGTGTCGCCGTGACCGATCTTACCCGCGTGCTCCAGAATCTTGTCTTCGAGAAAGACGATGTCTCGTGGGGTCCGAACGACGTTTTTCATTTTCCCAAACAGGGCGGCACCGGTGCGATCTGGAGCGCGTGCGCCG
>JALYKJ010000008.1 GCA_030774845.1 Verrucomicrobiota bacterium | reverse complement strand
CCTGCGAGGTCGCCAAGGATGCAGATGGACAACAAAAAACATAACTCGGGCGTCCCAATCATGGACGCGGAAACGGTCCGGCGCGCGCTGCGGCGGATCGCGCACGAAATTATTGAGCAAAACGCCGACCTGAAATCGGTCGTGCTCGCGGGAATTCCATTGCGCGGCACTGAGATTGCGCGACGACTCGCCGAATTCATCCGCGAAGTTGCGAAGATCGACATCGACACCGGAACGATCGACGTGGCAATGCACCGCGACGATGTCGGCACGCGCGCGGAGTTGCCGATGGTGCACGCGTCCAAACTGCCGCTGCCGCTCGAGCATCGCACTGTCATCATTGTTGATGACGTTCTTTTCACGGGTCGCACCGCGCGCGCCGCGATGGACGCGATCAGCTCTTTTGGGCGACCGGCGCGGATTCAACTCGGCGCGCTCGTCGACCGCGGCCATCGCGAGTTGCCGATCCGCGCCGATTACGTTGGCAAGAATTTGCCCACCGCGACGCGCGAACAAATTCAGGTCCGTCTCCAAAACGTCGACAACGAGCCGGACGCCGTCTGGTTGTTTAAAGAATGAGCACGAATTGGAGCCGCAAAGATTTGCTCGGGCTTCGCGAACTTTCCGCAGACGAGATCAATTTCATTCTCGAAACCGCGGACGCCTTCAAACAGGTCGGCACCCGCGAGATCAAAAAAGTTCCGGCGCTTCGCGGCAAGACGCTTGTCAACTTTTTCGTCGAGCCGAGCACGCGCACACGCACGTCGTTCGAGCTGGCCGCGCATCGTCTGAGCGCCGACGTGATCAACATTTCCGCCACGACGTCGAGTCTGACCAAAGGCGAGACGCTCAAGGACACCGCGCGCAATCTGGAAGCGCTGCACGCCGATATTCTCGTTCTACGTCACAGCTCGGCCGGCGCCCCACAGTTTCTTGCGCAGCGATTGAAATCGAGCGTGATCAATGCCGGCGACGGCGCGCACGAACATCCCACCCAGGGACTGCTCGACATGTATACGATCCGTGAGAAACGCGGGAGGATCGACAATCTCCATATCGTCATCGTGGGCGACATTCTGTTCAGCCGCGTCGCGCGCTCGAATATTTTCGGCCTGACCAAGCTCGGTGCGCGCGTCACGCTGGTGGGACCGAGCACGCTCGTGCCACGCGAATTCGAAAAACTCGGTGTCACCGTTTCAAATCAGATCGACAAAGTGCTGCCGGATGCCGATGTGGTGAATCTGTTGCGGATCCAGCACGAGCGTCAGCGTAAGGAATATATCCCGGGGATCGGCGAATACACCACGCTGTTCGGGTTAACGAAAGAGCGCGCGAAATCGTTAAAACCGGACTGCCTGGTGATGCATCCGGGCCCAATCAATCGCGGCGTCGAAATTGACAGCGAAGTCGCGGACGGCTTGCAAAGCGTCATTCTCGATCAGGTCACCAACGGTCTCGCTGTCCGAATGGCCGTTCTTTATCTCTGCGGAGGAATCGCTACGTGAGCGCGATCATTATTCGCAACGGCCGCGTGGTCGATCCGACGAACAAGCGCGATGAAGTTGGTGATCTTGCAATTCTCGACGGGAAAATCGCCGACAAATCCGCGATCAAGAATCAGAAAGCCGAAACGATCGATGCTAACGGACTGATCGTTGCACCGGGCTTAATCGATATGCACGTGCATCTGCGCGAGCCGGGGTTCAGCCACAAAGAAACAATCGAGTCCGGCGCGTGCGCGGCGGCGGCCGGCGGGTTCACGACCATTGTCTGCATGCCGAACACTTTGCCCGCGGCCGATAATCCGGCGACGATCGCCTGGATTAAAGACCGCGCTGCGGCGACCGCATGCGTGAATGTTTTGCCGACCGGCACAATCTCGAAAAATATTGCAGGCGAAGAGCTCGCGCCGATCGGTTCGTTAGGCCAGGCCGGCGTGGTCGCGATCACCGATGACGGTCATTGCGTGCAAAACCACGAACTGATGCGACGTGCAGTCGAATATGCGCGGATGGTTGGATTGCCGGTGCTCGATCATTGCCAGGATTACAATCTGGTTGGCAACGGTGTCGTTAACGAAGGCTACTGGAGCACGCTCCTCGGGTTGCCCGGTTGGCCCGCTGCCGGCGAAGAAGCCATTGTGATGCGGAACATTTTGCTGGCGGAACTTTGCGATCATCACATTCACTGTCAGCACGTCAGCGCCGCCGGAAGCGTGCGCCTGATCCGCGAGGCCCGCGCGCGCGGTGTGAAAATTAGTGGCGAAGTTTGCCCGCATCACATCGCGTTGACCGACGAAGCGATCCAGAATTTCGACACGAATTACAAAATGAATCCGCCGTTGAGGTCGAAAGAGGATATCGATGCACTTTTGGAAGGGATCGCCGGCGGCACGTTGTCGATCTTGTGTTCGGACCACGCGCCGCACGCCGGATTCGAAAAGGAAGTAGAATTCGATCAGGCGCCGTTCGGAATCGTTGGTCTGGAAACGGAACTGGGACTTTTTATCGATCTGCTTGTCCACAAACATCGCAAGATCGACATCGTCCGCTTAATCGAGATGTACACAGTTGAGCCTGCGAAACTACTCAAGCTCGACGCGGGAACGTTGTCGGTCGGTGCGCCGGCCGACATCACATTGATCGATCCCGATCTGGAATGGACCGTCGCGCTCGACAAGTTCCAATCGGCGCGAAATTCGCCGTTCGACGGCTGGAAATTAAGAGGCCGCGCAGTCCGGACGATCGTGGGTGGAAAAACGGTCTGGAAACTGTAGCGGCGGATTTCGTTTCCTGTAATCCCGAGCGAAAATCGACGAATCTCAACCGTTCATCCGCTAAACACGCGAATTACGCCAAACTTTCGCGTTCTTTAGCGTATTTGGTGGAGAATTCCTATCCTGAATATCCGCCGCTGATGTAGCTTTCCAAGTGCGCTATTGTCGCGCTTTGGCAGGAGATGACGTGCTTGACCAAATCGCCGATGGAAATAATCCCGATCACTTTGCCGCCATCGACCACCGGCAGGTGGCGGATATGCTTTTCCGTCATCAACCGCAGACATTCATCAACGCTTTCCCCGGGTTTCGTTGTCGAAACGTTCGACGACATGATTTCATCAACCTGGGTCTCCTTGGAAGATTTGCCGCGAAGGAAAACTTTTCGCGTGTAATCGCGTTCTGAAATGATCCCGACCAGGTTTTCACCCGTCATCACCAGGAGCGCGCCCACGTTCTTGTCCGCCATCATCTCGATGGCTTTGAACACAGTCGCGTCCGGCGCGATCGAGAAGACCTCGCCGCTCTTTTGATTCAAGATTGCGCCGATATGTCCGCTTACGTCCATGCGACTTGAAAAGGGGGACCAAAATACAACAGCGCCGCACAGCGATGCAAAGAGATTTTCTAAGCTCTTGTCGTCGCTGAGCTTTTGTTGCTGCTAGGCTCGTCCAGTTCCAAGTCGACTTCCTGCAGTTGAATGTTTTCCCACATCACAAGACCTCCTGGCAGTTTCGTCATCGCCCTAACGTCGCCATCCTGAGAGACTACAAAACCAACGCTACCTTTATATTTATCGCAGTACCTCATCATCGAACGGTGACGCGTGCCAAACTGATCAAGGTCGATTTGTTTCAGCCGGGCCTTCGACGCATTTGTATCACCAGCCACAAAAACTCTAGCAGGGTCATCCTTTCTTACGATCTCAACACCGAATCCGCGCACGGCTAACCCTGGGCTTATTAAGATCAAACCGTCTACGCCTGCCAATGATGAGATGAAGTTAACGCACCCCAGTTGTGCCAGTGTCGTATCTTCTACATCTGCAGCGGTGACGCTCTCATCTAGATGGAGCAGGATTGGCATTTCGTCTATGTCGTCTCTATCCAAGTACTCATTCTGAATCGTTTCTGCGGTGAAAAAGCTTAAGATCGAACTTGCGATGTGCTGGGCGATTACCCGTTCTGCTTTATAGTAATCGAGTTGATACTTCACATTTAGGTCATCGAAACGTTCGGATGGCGTAAGCAAAATTGCGCCGCCGTGGTGTAATCTTTTAATGTTCAGCAAGATCCGACATAGTGTTTCCGCGATGAGATCTCTCGCGTCTTGTCCCCAGTAGTCATCGACAGCCTGTGGAGGCATTTGGTCGGCAAGCAGATCATGTACTTCACTTTGGATATTTTCTGAAAACCGACTCACGATCTTCGCTACTGGTCCGGCATTCAGAACGTCATGAAATGTGCGGACAACGGCATTTTGATTCAGCGTTGCTATGAGTTTGCGATTGTCGTAAATGGCCAGACTTCCAACGCCCGTTATTTCAAGCTGGAATAGTCCTGGTCGGAGGAATCGACTACTGCCCTCGCGATTCAATGCATTGCGGTGGTGAATTTCCTGGTCAAATAA
>JALYKJ010000007.1 GCA_030774845.1 Verrucomicrobiota bacterium | reverse complement strand
AGCCAGTCGTGTTCGGTTACAATGGTGACCCCGGGGAATGCGGTAAATGCACGAGGCTCGGCGTTCAATCCGAACGGGGTTTCAGGCGCAGTCTACGCGAATCCCCCACCTGCCCAGGGTGGCGTGTCGTCTGGCAATTCGCACGTCGTGGCCCAGTACGACGTTGCGTGCTTCCAACAAACCAACAGAACCTTGCAACAATCCGCGAGAATGTCGGTCGCGCATGGGGGCGGACGCGGGCGCTAAACTATCCCAATTAAACTGAGGGCAAGCCGCCCGAATGCCGGAGAATCCGTCTAATCACGCGGCGCAGCTGACGAATGGCCGCACGTAAGGTGGCGCCGTTCGCCGGGGGTTGGGGCGCGTTAGCTCCCCTGCCCCCTGCCCGCGCGGCTGCAATCGCTAGGTCTGCAGCGTCCTGCCAGCGCAAAGACGGTCTTCTACACGTTTCGCGCGGTGCTTTTCTCCTTTCGCTTAAAACCGTTTTCGACGAAGTATCCCGTGTTCCGTACCACCGCTCGAAATGCGCAAGATCAATTCAATCATCATGCGCGCGCCGAAGATGTCGATCTTTGAGACGGCTGCGAATTTGGAGCTGTGGCCGAAAATCTTGCCGCACTATCGCCACATTCGCTATCTCGAGCGCAGTCCAAATCGCAACGTGGTGGTGATGGCGGCGCGCCGTTCCGGCATTCCAATCAAGTGGACCTCCGAGGTAATCATCGACCGCGATCGCGTTGAAATTCACTTTCATCATTTGAAAGCGTTTACCAAAGGCATGCACGTTGTCTGGACATTCGATGAAAGGCCGGATGGCGTGCTGGTGACAATCCTGCACGATCTCAAATTTCGGGTGAAGCTTTTGGCGCCACTCGCGGACAAAATCATCGGCGACTTTTTTATCGGTAACGTTGCCAACAAGACCTTGCGTTGTATGAAGAGCTACGTGGAAGCGCGAACAAACGGAGCAATTGCATGAATCGACGACGCGTTGTCATCACTGGCCTCGGCCCGATCACTTGCATCGGGAAAGGCGTCGATGGATTTTGGAAAGGAATCCTTGCCGAAAAGACCGGCATTAGCCCAATCACCGGTTTTGATGTGAGCGGGTTCGGTGTTCGAGTCGCGGGTCAGGTTAATGATTGGGACCCGGAAGAATTTTTTTCCCCGCATCGTTTGAAACGGCTTGATCGTTACGCTCAATTTTCGGTCGCGTCCGCGAAACTCGCGCTCGATGACGCCGGAATCGAATATTCTCATGACAAACCGCAAGACCGGATTGGCGTCAGTTTCGGCACCGCGCTTGGCGGTGTGTGCAAAGCGGAAGAGCAATACATTCGATTTTTGAAAAAAGGTGCGCGAGGAGTTCAGCCGACGCTGGCGGTCCAAGTATTCGGCGGTTCGGCCCATTCGAACATCGCGATTGATTTCGGATTTCGCGGAGTCGGCACCACCAATTCTAACAGTTGTGCCAGCGGAACAGTGTCGGTCGGCGAAGCGCTCCGTTACATTCGCGACGATTTGGCCGACGTTGTTGTTGCCGGAGGTGCGGAGGCGCCACTGACCGCGATCACCATCGGAGCGTTCGACATTATCAAGACGATGAGTCGTTGCGACAATCCGGAGATTGCCTGTCGCCCTTTCGATAAATTGCGCGACGGTTTTGTCATGGGCGAAGGCGCGGCCTCGCTGATACTTGAAGAACTCGAACACGCGCGGGCGCGCGGCGCGAAAATTTACGCCGAAGTGCTCGGCTACAGTTTAAACAACGACGCGTTTCACATGACAACACCGTTGCCGAGCGGCGACTCCTGCATTCGCGCGATGCGCGACGCGCTCGCAGATGCGCAAGTCGCGCCCGAGCAGATCGATTACGTCAATGCGCACGCGAGCTCAACGCAACTGAACGACAGCGCTGAGACGATGTCGATTAAAGAAGTCCTACGCGAGCGGGCCAAAAAAATTCCAGTCAGCGGAACCAAGGGTTATCATGCGCATCCGCTCGGCGCGACCGGCGCGATCGAGGCGGCAATTTGCGCGCTCGCGCTGGATCGACAATGGATCCCGCCGACGATCAATTACCAAAATCCCGATCCGTCGTGCGATCTCGACGTTGTTCCAAATCACGGCCGCGCCGCCGAGTTAAATTATATTATGAGCAATTCGTTTGGGTTCGGCGGCATCAACGCCTGCATCGTGCTCGGACGCGTGCGCGATTAATCCAGCAAATCCGGGCGATCCCTTTTTGTGCGCTTGAGCGCTTGTTCTTTTCGCCATTTCGCGATCTCGGCGTGATTTCCGGAAAGCAAGACTTCCGGAACTTTCCAACCGCGAAACTCAGCCGGTCGCGTGTACTGGGCTCCTTCGAGTAATCCCGTGCTAAAGGAATCATCAACCGCGGAATGCTCGTGGCCCAGAACGCCAGGCAATAAACGGACAATTGCATCGACCAGCACCACCGCCGCGATCGCGCCGTTAGTCAAAACGTAATCACCGATCGAAATCTCAAGATCGACCAAATGCTCGACCACGCGGTGATCGATTCCTTCGTAGTGACCACAGACGACGATGAGATGCGACTCCTTCGAAAGGTCTGTCGCCATCTTTTGATCAAGGCGTCGTCCGGCTGGCGACATTAGGATGATTTTTGATTTTTGATTGCTGATTGCTGATTGTTTCAGTTCCTCCACTGCGGCAAAGATCGGCTCCGGTTTCATCACCATCCCCTGCCCGCCCCCAAATGGCGCATCATCGACGATGTGATGTTTGTCGGTCGTCCAATCGCGCAAATTATGAACACGAAGATCGACAATCTTATTTTCCTGCGCCCGCTTCATCATGCTCTCGCTCAGCGGCGCGCGACAGATTTCGGGGAACAACGTGAGGATGTCGATCTTCATGTTTGTATCTCCGAAACTGTAGAGGCCGCCGTCCTCAGCGGCAATTCCGTCGATCCGCCCCCGAGGACGGCGGCTGCTACAGAAGAAATTACTCGACGATCTCGAGTGTCGCGCGCTGACCGTGACGCGACGCGGAACTGTTGAGCATCGCGCGAATCGCGTGAATCGTTTGCCCGTTGCGGCCGATGATGCGGCCGACGTCGCTTTGGCGCAGCTGCACTTTGAAGATCGTCATTTTGCCGCTCGGAATTTCGGTCAGCACCATATCGTCAGGGAATTCCACGAGCTGCCGAATGATGAATTCGAGAAACTCTTTCATGGCAAAAAGAACTTAATCACGAATGGACACCAATCGACACGAATTTCTCGGTGTGTCATCCTGATCCCGCAGTCGCGGGAGAAGGATCTCTCCTACTTCGTGGATCACGCAATTTAAGCAGCGTGTCGGGGAGTTCGACTATGAGATCCCTCGGTCCGAGCCGGACTGGCGCAACGCTCGGGATGACAGCGCGTTTGTTGTTTAGGTCGAAGCTTCTTCCGTTTCCGCAGGCGGCGGCGTTGTTTCGGCCGGTGCGGCCGCTGGTTCTATTGCAGCCGGTGCTGAACTTGTCACTGGTTCTGCTTCAACCGGCTCCGGCTTTGGCGCGGGGGCGGCTTTTTTTGCTGCCACAGCTGCTGCTTTTTTCGCCGCAGCTTCCGGATTCTTAGTTTTCTTGATCAAACTGCGCACCGTGTCCGACGGTTGCGCACCTTTGCTGATCCAATGCTCGATCCGGTCCAATTTAAGGGTGCTGTTCTGCCCGGCCTTCTTCGGATCGTAAGTGCCGACGATCTCAATAAATTTTCCATCGCGCGGACTGCGTTTGTCCGCGACCACAACTTTAAAATACGGGCGGTTTAACGCGCCTTCTCTTCGTAATCTGATTGCAACTGCCATGATTATTTTCTCATTCGCGCCATCTGCGCCATCATCTTTTTCATTTTGCCCGCGCTCTTCATCATCTTTCGCATTTGATCAAAGCGGCGGATCAAATCGTTCACCTCCGTGACGGTCGAGCCGCTGCCGCGAGCGATCCGCTGACGCCGCCGCGCATTTAAAATTTCCGGGCGCGTCCGCTCCTCGCTGGTCATCGAAAGCACGATGGCTTCGGTGCGCTTGAGCTGCTTCTCGTCAATCGAGAGGCCGGGAACGTTACTCACGCCGGGCAGCATGCCAAGCACATTTTCCAGCGGCCCCATTTTTCGGAGCATTTGGAACTGGGCGAGGAAATCGTTGAAATCGAACGAAGCGCTGCGCAATTTCCGCTCGAGGCGCTCCGCATCTTCGACCTCGATTGTTTCAGCGGCTTTTTCGACCAGACCAACGACGTCGCCCATTCCTAAAATCCGGCCAGCCAGGCGCTCCGGCACAAACGTCTCGAACTGGTCGAGCTTTTCGCCGGTGCCGACAAATTTAATCGGCCGCTGCGTCACTTCGCGCATCGACAACGCCGCGCCGCCGCGCGCGTCGCCGTCGAGCTTCGTTAAAATAATTCCGGTGATTTGCAACGCGTCGTCGAAATGCGTCGCCACGCTGACCGCTTGCTGGCCGGTCGCAGCATCGACGAC
>JALYKJ010000006.1 GCA_030774845.1 Verrucomicrobiota bacterium | reverse complement strand
GCAACAACAGTGCGAGCGCGAGTAGAAACAGCATCGCTTTCCGGCGGGTGTTCTGGCCGCGAATCACTCCGCGGGTGGCGTGCACGACAAAGGAGAGTGCGTGCAAATCTTTTTCCTCGGGCGACTTTTCCATCAAACAATTTGCCAGCGAATGTGCGCTGGTTACTTGTCGACCTTACAATTTAAAAAACCAAGGGAAAATATGGCCAGGAAAGCTCGTCAGAAAAAACAAGTCATGCCGGAACGCTTGATGGAACTTAGCTTCGCCTACGCTCCGCCACTCGTCATTGGCGCAGCCGTCAGCAACAAAGTTTTCGATTCTTTGGAAAGCGGCTCGAAAACAGCGGAACAGGTGAGCAAAGAGACCGGCGCATCCGAGCGCGGTTCTCGAATCATCATGAACGCGCTCGTCGGCCTCGATCTGTTGCAGAAGGATCGACAGGGAAAATATTCGCTCACGCCGGAAAGCGCCGCCTTTCTGGTCAGGAACAGACCAGGGACGCTCGCTGGATTTTTCGGGACCATTGCGCCACAACTCATTTCAAGATGGCTGCGGCTCACGGACGTTGTACGCGACGGCCGACCGGCAATGGCCGTGAACCAGGAAACCGAAGGCACGGAATTCTTCAGTCAGCTCGTGGAGACCATTATTCCGATGAGCTACCCGAGCGCGCAGAAACTCGGGGATCACTTGAAACTGGCGAAAGCGAAAAACGAAGTGCGCGTGCTCGATCTCGCCGCCGGCTCGGGGATTTGGGGGATCGTGCTCACGCAAAAATCTCCGCACGTGCGCGTAACGGCGGTCGATTGGGCCGGAATGATTCCAACCACGAAACGGATCACGCAAAAGTTCGGCGTGGCCGAGCGTTTCAAATACGTCGAAGGCGACTTGCTGGAAGCCGATTTTGGAACCGGTTACGACATTGCCACGCTTGGCCACATTTTGCATAGCGAAGGGGAGGAACGCAGCCGGCAATTGCTCAAGAAAACTTTTCGCGCGCTCAAATCCGGAGGCACCATCGCCATCGCCGAGTGGCTGGTGAACGATCAACGCACTGAGCCGGCGCCTTCACTGATGTTCGCCGTGCAAATGCTGGTGAACACGGAAAAGGGCGACACTTTTAGCTTCAACGAAATAAAAAGATGGCTCGAAGGAGCTAGCTTCAAAAAAGTCCGCAAACTCAACGCGCCAGGCCCCTCGCCAATGGTGCTCGCGACAAAACCGTAGGATCGGCAATTGCAAGCGCGAATCCACTTCTCAACGTGGTTGTAGGAACGCGTCTCCGGCGCACAGCGCCGTGGCTACGTGTCGATCTTGCGCGAAACAGCTTCTCCTCAGGAAAGGGCAATGCTTTCATAGCCGCGGATGAGAAAGGCGAAGAAGAAAACGGGAACACGCAAAAAGAAACCCGCGGCAGCGAAGGAAAACCAGGGTCCCGTCTTAAAAGAGCGGCTCGAAGCGGAATTCGCGCAGGCGGTCAAAAGCGCGAAATCTTATGTCGAGGATCCGCAACGTCTGCGTGGACTCTTCGAGGAAGCGGCAAAGCAGGCCGCGTCCATGCCGAAAGAACCGTTTGCAGAAACGTGGCCGTACTTTCAGGCCATGTTGCGTTTGATTCGCGCCTATTCTCAAGGCCATTACCGCGACGTGCCCGAGAGCACGCTGGTCGTGATTATCGCGGCCATCATCTACGTCGTAAATCCGCTCGATGTAATTCCCGACGCTCTTCCAGTGCTCGGCTTTCTTGATGATGCAACCGTTCTGGCGTTGGCAGTACGCAGAGCTCGGCAAACGCTGGATGAATTCATGGTGTGGGAAACCACAGCCTTTTAGACGGCAGAGGCCGTGGGTTTCGAGCCGCTTGGAACGCAGCTGTTGTCACTGCCCCAAATCTTGCTCTCACTATAAAGGAATATGAGGCACGCAAGACCATCGAAGTCACGAGCGTCGAAATCACTATCAGCCCTAAAGAAAAGCGATGTCTCTCCAAAAAGTGCGCCTCGTAGCCCTGCTTTCTCGCAGGCTTTAACCACCGCTCGATCGTATGCGAAAGATCCGGAACGATTACGTCAACTCTTCAAGGAAGCGGCAAAAAAGGCCCCGTCGATACCAAGAGAGCCGTTCAAGGACCTTTGGGCGTACTTCCAGGCGATGTTGCGTTTGATTCGCGCGTACTACCGTCGCGAATACCGCAACATACCCACCCAAAATCTGGTGTTGATCATCGGCGTCATCATTTACATCCTGAATCCATTCGATCTTATTCCCGACTGGATTGTCGGTCTCGGTTTTGCAGATGACGCAGT
This sequence comes from Verrucomicrobiota bacterium, assembly GCA_030774845.1. GTDB lineage: Bacteria > Verrucomicrobiota > Verrucomicrobiia > Chthoniobacterales > UBA10450 > AV40. The sequence continues at coordinate 2,458 of JALYKJ010000006.1, read as the reverse complement.
TGTCCTGGCGTTTGCGGTCCGACGAACGCGGCAGACGCTGGACGACTTTATGACATGGGAAACCGCTTCCCGCGAGCAGCCCGCACCTTGATCTCTGCGTTAAACCAAGAGCAGCGCGGGATTTTCGAGAAGGTGGCGGAGTTCCTTCAAATACTCCGCGCCGAGCGCGCCGTCGATGACGCGATGATCGCAGCTCATGGTGATCGACATCCGATGGCCGGCGACGATCTGATCGTCGTCGATCACGGGAACTTTCGTGACTTTGCCGACCGCGAGGATGAATCCTTGCGGTGGATTGATTACCGCGCTGAACGAATCGATGCCCATGCCTCCGAGATTTGAGACGGTGAATGTACCGCCCTGAAATTCTTCCGGCTTCATCCGTTTGTTGCGCGCGCGACTGGCCAGGTCCTTTACCTGCTCGCTGATTTCGCGGAGCGATTTGTTTTGCGCAGCGCGAATCACCGGCGTGAGCAATCCATCTTCGATCGCGACCGCGATCCCAAGATCGACATCGGCATATTGAACGATCGCGTCGCCGTCGAATGAAGCGTTCACGCGCGGCACTTTGACCGCCGCCTGCACCGCAGCTTTCAAAACAAAATCGTTCACCGTGATTTTGGACGTGTCTGCGCCTTCGCCTGCGGACTTCAATTCCTCACGCGCGGTCATCAGCGGCGTCGCGTTGATCTCGATGGTCAGATAAAAATGCGGCACTGGCCCGAGACTTTCGACCAAGCGCTGCGCGATAATTTTCCGCATCCCGGAAAGTTGAATCCGTGCACCCTCACCTTTCTGTAGTGGCAGCCGTGCCGGCTGCTTTTGTGCAGGCGACACGCCTGCCTCTACAGATTTTGATTTGGCGGCACTGCGGACATCGGTTTCAGTGACACGACCGTCGGGACCTGTTCCCTTCACGCCCGAAAGGTCCACACCGAGCTCAGCGGCGACTCGTCGCGCGACCGGGGACGCTTTCACGCGCGCTTCTTCAGTCCGAGCCGGACTGGCAGTTGGCTGCGCCGTTTTTTTCTTGTCCTCTGATCGTGCGGCCGGCACGGCCGCCTCTACAGTTTTCTCCTGCGACGGGGCGGTTTCTTTTTCTTTTTTCTCGGCCGGCGCGGGCTTCTCCGTTTCCGCCTCCGGCTTTTTCTCTTTTGTCTCTTCAGTCTTCTCCTCTTTTTTCACCGGCTCCTTTTTTTCTTCCTTTTTCGGAGCCTCCTCGCCTTCCCCGGCAATGAACGCGATCTTGTCGCCGACGTTCACCTTCCCGCCTTCTTCAACGTAAATTTCGGTGAGCGTTCCGTCCTCTGACGATTCCCATTCCATCGTCGCCTTGTCGGTTTCGATTTCAGCGATCACTTCGCCGGCCGAAACTTTATCGCCCTTTTTCTTCTTCCACGAGACGAGCGTCCCCTCCGTCATGGTGTCGCTCAGCTTCGGCATTTGAATCTCGGGCATGACTCGTTAGGTGTAACAGACTTTTTTCACAGCAGCCATCAGCTTGTCCGCATTCGGCAAAACAAACTTTTCCAGGCGCTCGTTGTATGGCATCGGCACATCTTCTTGAGAAACGCGCATGATCGGCGCATCGAGCTCATCAAAAATGTTTTTCTGGATCCGATAACAGACTTCCGCACCGACGCCGCAGAAAGGGCGATCCTGCTCGACGATCACAACACGATGCGTCTTGGAGACGGAATTGAAAATAGCCGTCTCATCGAGCGGTTTGATCGAACGAAGATCGACAATCTCGGCCGAAATATCTTCCTCTTCGAGCTGGGCGGCGACTGCGAGGGCAAGCGGAACCGTTTGCGCGTAACAAATGATCGAAACATCGCTGCCTTCGCGTTTCAGTTCGGCTTGCCCCAGCGGAATAAGCAACTCTTCGTCGGGCGGCTCGACCATTCCTTTCGAGCTGTAAAGAAGTTCGGCTTCAAGAACGAGAACGGGATTGTCATCACGCACAGCTGTTTTCAATAAGCCCTTGGCGTCACGCGGCGTGGCCGGCGTGCACACTTTTAATCCCGGTGCATTCGCGTACAAGGATTCAGTCGCGTGCGAATGGGTTGCGCCGAGCTGATGCGCCGGTCCGTTCGGACCGCGAAACGTGATCGGAATATTGAACTGGCCGCCGGACATCATGAACATGTTGGGCGCGTTGTTGACGACTTGATCGAACGCGACGAACGAAAAGCTGAAGGTCATGAACTCGATGATTGGGCGCAATCCGACCATGGCCGCGCCAACACCGAGTCCGGCGAATCCATTTTCGCTAATTGGAGTGTCGATGATCCTTTTCGGTCCAAAACGTTGGAGCAACCCTTGGCTCACTTTGTAAGCACCCTGGTATTCCGCGACTTCTTCACCCATCAGAAACACGTTCGGATCGCGTTCCAATTCTTCGGCGAGCGCTTCATTCAGAGCCTGGCGGTAAGTGATTTCCCTCATGACTGTGTGT
>JALYKJ010000005.1 GCA_030774845.1 Verrucomicrobiota bacterium | reverse complement strand
TCGATCGTCATCTCCATCACGTCGCCGATCGACTTTTCGTTGTAGAGGACTTCGAGGGTTTGCGGATTGTAACGGCGCCCGCCGCAGTCTTCACACGGCACCAATGCCTCCGGCAAGAAATTCATCTCCAGCTTGATCACACCCTGGCCCTTGCAGCTTTCGCAACGACCGCCCTCGGCGTTGAATGAGAATCGGCTCGCCGAATAACCGCGCACGCGCGAAACCGGCAATTGCGCGTAGAGATTTCGGATCTCGTCGAACACTTTAATATAAGTGCCCGGTGTCGAGCGCGAGGTCTTGCCGATCGGCGACTGATCAACTTCGTAAACCGCTTCGATCTCTTCGGTGCCGCTGACGAGCTTGAACAAATCGCCATTGCCGCTGCGTTTGCGATTTTGCAGTTGCTCGATCACCGCCGGAAGCAGCACGTCGTGCATCAAAGTCGATTTCCCGGAGCCGGAAATTCCGGTGATGACCGACAGGCGACCAACCGGAAAGCGAACATCAACATCTTTCAAATTGTTTGCGCGCGCGCCATGAATCTGGATCCAGCTCTCGACGTCTCGCAGCGACCGCCGCGATTTCCGAGTTGGATGACAAAGCGGCGATTTCAAACAGCGGCCGGTCTCGGATTTTTTCGCGTGTGCGATGTCGCGCAACGTTCCGGTGGCAACAACCTCGCCACCGTGGGTTCCCGCGCGCGGACCAAGATCGACAATGTGATCTGCTCGCCGCATTGTTTCCTCATCGTGCTCGACGATGACAAGTGAATTTCCTTTGTCGCGCAGCGCCGCGAGCGTGTCGAGCAATCGCAAATTGTCGCGCGGATGCAGACCGATCGTTGGTTCATCCAAAACATAGAGCACGCCGCGCAAATTCGAGCCGAGCTGCGCCGCTAGCCGAATCCGCTGCGATTCGCCGCCGCTCAATGTTTTGGCGGAACGCCCGAGCGCCAGATAACCAAGGCCAACATTTTCCATGAAGCGGAGTCGTTGCCGAATTTCGGGAATGAGATCGGTAGCGATCGTTTGTTGCGTGCCGCTAAATCGCAACTTGTCGATCATGCCTGCGGCCTCGCTTGCCGAAAGATTTGTGAACTGATCGATGGTTTGGCCTTGCACGCGCACATGCCGCGCGACCGCGTTCAAGCGCGAGCCGTGACAGCTCGGACATTCATGCGCTTCGGTCGCATCGATCCATTCCGATTGACGCTCGGCCGCCAGCTCGTTTTCCAAAACCGAGTCGCTGTTGTCGTCCGCGCCAGTTTGAAATTCCTGGTCCCAGATCTCGCCAAACCCGCCGCATTGTTCGCAAGCGCCGTGCGGCGAATTGAAAGAGAACAAACGCGGATCGAGTTCTTCAAATGCACGGCCGCAGTTCGGACAACTCATTTCTGTGCTCATGACAGTGATCCGATTTTTCGAATCGAGGAGATGTGCCGTGCCTCGTCCAATGTCGAGAGCGCGCTGCGCCAGGTTCCGCGCTTTCGCAATTCGTTTCGCATCAATCACGCCGACGACGACTGCGATCGAGTGTTCTTTGAAACGCTCGAGTCTTCGAAATTGCGCGATCGGGATGAGCGCACCGTCGACATACAACGTGTCGAAAGCCTGCCGCTCGGCCCAGCGCGCCACGTCAGTGTGAAATCCTTTCCGCGCTTTCACCACCGGCGCGAGAACTTTGAGCGGGCCGCCCCGCGACCGCCGGGCCGCCGTCTCGATTTGTTTCACGATTGCGGCAACACTTTGCTTTTCGACCGGCAAATCGCAGTCCGGACAAAATTGCGTTCCGGTCTTGGCGAAGAGCAGTCGGAGAAAATGATAAACCTCGGTCACGGTTGCGACCGTTGATTTGCCGCCGCCACGGGTGACGCGTTGCTCGATCGCGACGCTCGGCGGCAAGCCGGTAACAAGATCGACATCGGGCTTCTCGAGTTGCTCGACAAACTGCCGCGCATACGGCGACATGCTGTCGAGAAATCTGCGCTGTCCTTCGGCGAATAAAATATCGAACGCGAGCGTCGATTTTCCCGAACCGCTCAATCCCGTAATGACCACCATCTGGTCGCGCGGGATTTTGACGTCGATGTTTTTCAGATTGTGCTCACGGGCGCCGTGAATGCCGATTGCGCCGTTGAGACTCTGCGGATTGAGGAGCGGTCGCCGCGGCGGACCTCCGTTTGACGCCTCGTCGAACGGTTCTTCTGCCGCACGCAAGGAGATTGAGTCATCATCTTCCACGTAGACACTCTGACTTTTTCGCGGCGGGGCGCCGCGAACTGCAAGCGAGGCGCGTGCGCTCCCCAGAATACGTCGGAGAAATTTCCCGGTATGAGAATTGTCGATCTTCCCGATTTGTTCGGGTGTTCCAACGCCAACTACTTCTCCGCCCTCATCTCCCGCTTCCGGTCCAAGATCGACAATCCAGTCGGCGGATTTAATGACCTCGAGATTGTGCTCGATCACGACGATCGAGTGGCCGTAATCGACCAGACGCCGAAATAATTGCAGTAGCATCGCGACATCGTCGAAATGGAGTCCAGTGGTCGGCTCGTCAAAAATGAAAAGATTACCTCGCTCGTCATCTTGGCCATTCTTTTCGATTTCCGAACCGCCCGCCCGGCTCGGACTCCGGTTTCCGGTTTCGGCCAAATGCCTAACGAGTTTCAAACGTTGCGATTCGCCGCCGGAAAGCGTGTTTAGCGGTTGGCCGAGCCGCAAATAACCCAAACCGACTTCATCGAGCACGTCGAGGGAATCGGACAGAGTTTTCTGTTCACCGATTTGCGCGAAAAATTGAATCGCTTCATTCACGGTCATCTCGAGCAGATCGTGAATCGATTTGTCGTGCAGTTTAATTTTCAGCACATGCGGCTGAAACCGCTTTCCTTCGCATTCGGCGCAGCGCACATAGAGGTCGCTCAGAAACTGCATCTCGATCTTTTCAAATCCAGTGCCTGAGCAACGTTCGCACCGACCGCTGCCGGAGTTGAACGAAAACGCGCTCGCGGTCAGACCCTGCGACATCGCTTCCGGCTGCGCGGCGAAAAGTTCGCGGACGCGATCATAAAGTCCGAGATAGAGAATCGGCGTGCTGCGCGGCGTCCGCGCGAGCGGCGATTGATCCACCATCACGACTTCGTTAATGCGATGCGCACCGCTGACTGATTTGCACGTCCCCGCTTCCCCTGCCGGGCCGTAGCTTTGCGAAGGCTGGTGATCAGTCGCCTGCCCCTTGGCAATAAGCAGATTCCGATAAAGCACCTCGTGAATCAGGGTCGACTTACCGGAGCCTGAGACGCCGGTCACGCAGGTGAAAACTCCAAGCGGAAGATCGACATCGATGTTCTTGAGGTTGTGTTCGTGTGCGCCAGTTATCTTGATTGACGATGTCGATCCTCGCCGCTTTTTCGGCACCAGAATCGATTTGCGACCGCTCAGGTAATCCGCGGTCAACGAACGCGATTGTAGGGCAAGCGCATCGCTTGCCATTCTGGAGTTCGGCGGGCGGAGCGCCTGCCCTACAAAATCCTGCAGCGGCCCGCTGAACACCAATTCGCCGCCGCGTTCGCCGCGACCGGGGCCGATGTCGATCAAATTGTCAGCGGCACGGATGATTTGCTCCTCGTGCTCAACCACCAGCAGCGTGTTGCCGCGATCGCGCAAATTGTGCATCACCCGGACGAGCCGCCCGATATCGCGCGGATGCAAACCGATGCTCGGCTCGTCCATGACGAAGAGCGTATTAACGAGCGACGCACCGAGACATGTCGTCAGGTTTACGCGTTGCACTTCGCCGCCACTTAAAGTGCGTGTCGAACGATCAAGCGTGAGATAACCGACGCCGACTTCACACAAATAATTCAGTCGCGCGCAAATTTCGTCGCGCAGCATCCGCGCGGTCGAATCGTTAGGTGCGATGTCGATCTCGCGAAGAAGGTCGCGCGCGTTCGAAATGGAAAGCGCGGCGAAGTCCGGCAGGCTAGAAAGATTTTTGCCGGCCGCGATTTTGTAATTCAACGCTTCAGGCTGAAACCGTCCGCCGTTGCAGCTCGGACAAGTCGTGTAAGCGCGATATCGACTGAGCAGCACCCGCATGTGCATTTTGTAAACTTGCGACTCCAGCCAACGGAAGAATCCCTGGACGCCGTACCAACGATCGTTCTCGTAATCGTCCTCGGTGTATTGGCCGCTGCGTTTCTCGCCGTTAATGACGAAGTCCTGATCGGATTTCGGTAATTCTTCGAAGGGAACATTGATGTTGACGTCTTGGCGGGCGCACGCCCGAAGCAAATCTTTTTGCGATTCGCCGAACTCATTTCCACGAAATACGCGCACGGCGCCCCGTTTAATCGACAATGAGCGGTCCGGAATCGCTTTGTTTAGATCGATCGTGATCGTGCGTCCGAATCCGCGACACTCCGGACA
>JALYKJ010000004.1 GCA_030774845.1 Verrucomicrobiota bacterium | reverse complement strand
ACCGACAACAAAGGCCAGATCCTTTCCCACATCATTGGCATTCAGGAAACGCTGCAAAAGGACGGCGATTTGCCGGTCAATGTCGACCTTGTGATTGAGGGCGAAGAAGAAGTTGGCAGTCAAAACCTTGGGAAATTTCTGAACGACAACCGTGACGCGTTGAAATGTGAAGTCGTCCTCGTTTCGGACACCGGAATGATCGCGCCGCGCACGCCGACGTTGAGTTACGGACTGCGCGGAGTTGCCGCACTGGAAATTAAAGTGACCGCCGCAAAAATGGATTTGCATTCGGGAATCTTCGGCGGCGCAGTCGCGAATCCGGCCGCAGCGCTCGCGAGATTGCTCGCCACGCTCCACGATCAGAATGGTCACATCGCGGTCGAAGGTTTCTACGACGACATCCTCCCACTGCAGGATTGGGAACGTGCCGCCTGGAAAAAATTGCCGCTCGATCCTGATTCCGAAATGCTCAAGGAAACGAGCGCACCCGCACTTTTTGGCGAGGCCGGTTTCAGCACTCTCGAACGGATTTGGGCGCGCCCAACCGCTGAGATCAACGGCATCGGCGGCGGTTATCAGGGACCTGGAACGAAAACGGTTTTGCCAAGTCATGCGATGGCGAAGCTGACCTTTCGTCTGGTTCCAAATCAGAAAGCGGACGCGGTTGTCGATCTTGTGAAAAAACATCTCCAAAAAAATCTGCCTGCAGGCGTAACGCTGGAGATGACGAGCGGTCATCACGGCCCGTGGTATTTGACCGATCCGCACAGTAAATTTGGCCAGGCCGCGCAGCGGGCGCTGAAGAAAGCGTTCAACAAGGACGCGGCTCTGATTCGCGAAGGCGGCAGCATTCCGATCGTCTCCGACTTTCGAGGCATTCTTGGCGTCGAGACGTTATTGATTGGTCTCGCGTTGCAAGACTGCCGCGCGCATTCGCCAAATGAAAACTTTCCGCTGGAGAATCTCGAGGCCGGCATTCGAATGAACCAAGCTGTGCTCCAGGAGCTGGGTGGCTGAACCAGCCGCTGTCGCTTGAAGAGGAAACTGCGTTTCGCGTTCGTGATCGTGATGACGGTTGCGATGAGCACTGCCCTCGCGCGCGGGACGCAAGAACAAGAGGAATCGTTCGGCAGTAAATTAAAAAAACTTTTCATCCGACAAACGCCAACTCCGAAACATCGGAAGAGAAAGAAAACTTCGCCCACGCCGGCCATCCCACCGTCGCCGTCGGTATCACCAAGCCAAACGTCGGCTTCGGCGGCGCCCAGTGAGTCGCCGCGTCCTACAACAACAGCAACCATTGCCACCGAGACCAGGCAGGCCATTCCGGTCAAGAGCGCTCAAACGCAATATCTCGAACCGGTGCGCCCGATTAGTCCAAGGCCGCATTCCCGACGTCGCGCAACGCCGACAACTACGCCGTCGATAACATCGACAATCACCACGAGCCCGACATCGACACCGACTCCGGCGATGACATCAACTCCTGCAGAAACTCCAGTTTCAAGACCGGCATCCAGCTTGCCCCCGATGATTAAGTCGGCGCCATCGCCGGTTGCGAAGAAAATCTCAACGCCGAACGCGGCCATTTCTCTCGCCGAGATATCGGGTTCTGAAAGTTACTCGCCGGATGTTGGAAAGATTATCGATCTTGGTCTCAACCTGACGACGCAAAATCTTGGCTACAAATACGCCTCGGCCGATCCATCAAAGGGCGGAATGGATTGCTCAGGTTTTATTTATTACGTGCTCTCGAAATCCGGAATCAAAGGCGTGCCACGCGACGCGCGTGAACAATATGTCTGGGTGCGCAAAGCCGGAACCTTCGAAGCCGTGCTCGCGCAACGCGACGACAGTTTCGAGCTCGATGCGCTCAAGCCGGGCGACCTGCTTTTTTGGGCGACGCCATACAGTGTCAGTCGTGAGCCTGACGTGATTCAAACCATGATCTATCTCGGCCGCGACAAAGCAACTAACCAGCGACTCATGGTTGGCGCGAGTGAAGGCCGCACTTACAAAGGTCAGATGCGGAAAGGCATCAGTGTGTTCGATTTCAAAATTGGGCGGACCGCATCAAAAGCGAGCAAAGAGCCGGCTTCGCTATTCGTCGGTTATGGACGCATTCCCGGTTTAGGCGCACATTAATTTAGCGCGAATCGTCCGGGTCGGGTTGTTCTTCCTCGCTGTGAATCGCGGGTGAGCTTGTCGGGGTGAATGTCGATCTTGTCCTCCAGTCGGACCGACTCGTCCGGTGGCGAGCGGGCGGCGGCTGCGATCTGTTTTCCCAAAAATGTTTTGCCAGTGTGGCTGCAACCAGCAGGGCGACGATCACAATGACGAGACGCTGCTCGCGTTTCGTCAGGTCAAAATTATTTTTCATTCAGCCGCGTATTTGATCGGATCGGTAACGCCGGCCTCGCGAAAACCTTTCAAACGCAACTGACAGGAATCGCATTCTCCACACGCGCGACCGTCCGGCCTCGGATCGTAACAACTGTGGGTGAGCGAAAGATCGACCTGCAACTCAACGGCTTTGCGAATGATTTCCGCTTTGGAAAGCTTGATCAGCGGGGCGTGAATCTGAATGCGGGCGCCCTCCGCGCCCGCTTTCGTTCCGACATTCGCCAGCGTTTCAAAGAGTGCGATGAACTCCGGCCGGCAATCGGGATAACCGCTGTAATCGATTGCGTTCGCGCCAATGAAAATGTGACCGGCGCCAATCGTTTCCGCCCAGGCAAGCGCGTGCGCGAGAAAAATTGTGTTTCGCGCCGGAACATATGTTGCCGGAATTCCGCTGCCGATTTCTTCTTCCGAACGCGATTTTGGAACATCGACATCGTTTGTCAGCGCCGATCCGCCGAAGATCTGATTGTCGATCTTAACAGTGCGATGCTCTCTTGCGCCTAACGACTTGGCGACCTTCTTCGCCGCTTCGAGTTCCTGCTGGTGACGTTGGCCGTAATCAAAAGAGAGCGCGTAGGTTGCGTAATCTTGCGAGCGCGCGATCGCCAGAGTTGTGGCCGAATCAAGGCCGCCGCTGAGGAGAACGATTGCGTGTTTCATCGGCCATCGCGGCCAATTTTTTTCGCAGAAAGATCCCTGTCGGGATATTCGGCCCGCACGGTCAGCGCGATCCCACCG
>JALYKJ010000003.1 GCA_030774845.1 Verrucomicrobiota bacterium | reverse complement strand
ATCCAGACGTTGTTGCGCTTCGCGAGCGAAATTTGCGCGGGACGAAACGCACCCGCTTCCATCATGCCGGTGAGACACAACGCGAGTAATTGCGCTTTGGTAATCTCTTGCACCATCCAAACGAGTTTTTCCTGCACGAGTTGAAACCCGGCAATCGGTCGGCCAAATTGTTCTCGCGATTGGGCGTAGGCGAGCGCCGTTTCGTAACAATCGATGGCCGCGCCAATCACGCCCCAGGCAACGCCCACACGCGCTTGCGAAAGACTCGACAGCGGCGCGCGCAATCCCAACGCCTTGGGCAGGCGATTCTCCGCGGGGATGCGGCAGTTTTCGAACCAACATTCCGACGTCCGCGACATGCGAAGACTGAATTTCCCCTCGATATCCTGCGCGCGGAATCCTGGAGTATTCTTCTCCACAATGAATCCACCTACGCGTCCGTCATCGTCCTTTGCCCAAATCACCTTCACGTCTGCGATGGACGCGTTCCCAATCCAACACTTGCTGCCGTTCAAAACATAATGATCGCCGTCGCGCGTGGCGCGAGTTTCCAAACCGCCAGGATCCGAACCGTGTCCGTGCTCGGTCAGCGCGAAACAACCGACCCGCTCGCCCGAAACCAGTCCCGGCAGCCAGCGCGCGTGCTGCTCGGGCGTGCCGAAGGCATGAATCGCGTAGATGGCAAGCGCGCCCTGTACCGACGCCTCTGAGCGCAAACCCGAATCCGCCCGTTCCAACTCCTGCATGATGAGGCCGTAGGCCGTGTAGCTCAGCCCCGCACAACCGTGCTCTTTCAAGTAGGGAGCAAAAAGACGTAACGCGCCCATACGCGGCCGCAGGTGTTCCGGAAATTTGGCCGCGCGATGACACGGCACGATCTCGTTCATCACTTCTTCCTGCACAAAACGCCGCACCCGATCGCGTGCCGCACGCTCGTCGTCAGTAAGTAGCTCTTCGATCGCGTAATAATCCAGCGAGTTCATTTCAGTGCCACGAACTCGTGCACATCATTGCTTCGCATCCTTCGGCGTGGGCGAGGCGACGAGTTTTTGGAAGCGCGGATCATTTCGAAGCGGATCGAACATGGGATCGAGCCGGAGCAGCGCGGGTGTGAGCGGTAGGTTGAGAGCCAGCGGGCCTTCATACGGTATCGAGAGCAGTTTCTGTAAAGCGGCAATGGCGCGGTCGGGTTCTCCCATTCGCGCCGCCACCCGGGCGAGGATCTCGATCGGAGCGGGACCGTCTTCCGCGTCCTTCTCGACCGGAATCACAGCCATGGCCCGCTCGGCCAGAGTCAATGCGGCAGCTTTGTCACCGAGGCCCATATTGGTCAGCGCGAGATCGCCAATGAGAGTATAATTTTCCGGCTGTTCTTTGAGGAAAGGTTCCAGTTCGCTACGCGCCTGTCGCCAACTTTCCTGGGCAGCGACATGGTCGCCCGCGACTTCTTGGGCCCAGCCTAACCAAAAGCGCAGTTCGCCATTGTAAAAACCCAACGCTGGATCAGGCTTGGCCAGTATTTCCTTTAGTCGAGAGATGATTTGTGCAGGGCGGCGTTCCAGGATCGCTTGGTAAACTTGTGTTTCCAGGGCCGGCGTGTCGTCGACTGGCGGGTGGAGCGGAGCGAGGATCGCCGAGGCCCGCGGCAGGTCGCCTTCGGCTTGTGCGATAGCCGCCTTTGTCGCGAGGGTATCCAGGTCGTCCGGCGTGATATCGAGAACCTGATCAAGCTTTCGCAGCGTTTCGGGGAAACGACGAAGCTGGACATAGAAAAGTGCGTGCTGGAGCAGCAGGGAAACGTTGCGCGGGTCGAGCCGCTCGGCTTCGTTGAAGTACGACTCACTCCGGTCCCACTGGCCTCGCCTCCACGCGACATAGGCCAACGCCTCAGGAATCCGGTTGCTATTCGGCAGGAACTGACGCGCTTGCTCAAAGTAACGCACCGCGGCGTCGTAGTCCTTTAAGCAGGCATAGTAATAGTAGCCCTTGGCCATCAGCGCCTCGCCGAGATTGGGCTGAAGAGCGAGAGCGGTTTCGGCTGCCTGCCGTGCCTCTTCCCGCAGGGCGACCGTTGGTTGAAGAGTCGTTGTGAGGTAGCCGAGCGCATCAACGTATGACAGCAGCGCCCAACTAAGGGCGAACTTCGGATCCAACCGCACCGCTTCTCTGAGATATTTCTGTGCGCCAAGGGCGTTGGCGGGTGTGTTGCCAGTTTTCAGTGTATAAGCCAGGCCACGCAGGTAGGCATCGTAAGCATCAATATTGTCTGTCGGTTTGGCTGCGATGACTTGCTCTTCCCGACCGGTGAGTTTCGCTCGCAACTGATCGGCGATGGCTTTGGCCACTTCACTCTCGACCAAAAAGATGTCGGTCAGTTTGCGATCAAAGGTATCGGCCCAAAGATGGGAATCATTGGCTGCTTTGATCAGCTGCACGTTGACGCGCACGGCGTCGCCGCTCTTCTGCACGCTTCCTTCCAGGATGTGCGCAACACCAAGCTGCTTGGCGATCTCGGGCAGGTTCTCAGGCGCGCTTTTGTAATGCTGCGTCGATGTCCGTGAGATGACCTTCAGATCGGCGATCTTGGATAAGCGCGTCAGAATCTCGTCCTGGATGCCATCGGCAAAGTAGGCGTTTTCCTTGTCGCTGCTCAGGTTTTCAAATGGAAGCACGGCAATACTTTTTTCAGGTGCAGCCAGCGTCGATCGTACGCGATTACGGGAAAACATTGCGATACCGGCGGCGATTGCCGCGAGTGCGAGCAACGCCGCCGTCACTGCCGCCCAGCGCAGACGCGTCCGACGTTTCTGCACGGTCTCAAATTTCCGCGGCAGCTTCCCATTGCCGAATTGATCGGCGTAAAGGTTCACAACCGAGACGCGCACTCCATGTTTCACTTCGCACGAACCAAGGTCGTGCAAGAGCGGTCGCCACTGCTCGTATTCTTCGAGATCCTCGGCGACGTGCTTGGAGAGAAGAATGTGCCCGGCGTCCCCGCAATCCATCACCCGTTGGGCCATATTGATTCCAGCGCCGGCCAGATTGGCCCGTTCGTTTACATCGACAACACCGCTCACTGGCCCGCTGTGAATTCCCATGCGCAGTTGGAGACGCGGGTGCTCCTTGAGCGCGCGGCTCATCTCCACCGCGCATTGCGCGGGCGCTTCCGGACTGGTGTAAAACACTAACGCCATGCCATCGCCGGTCGCGATCTTAAACAAGCGTCCCGCGGTTTCGGCGCGTCGAAATTGTTCCGCGGCGCGAACAATCTGGTTTAACTCCTCAACTGCCGCATGCTGTTCGTTAACCGAAAGCTTGGAATAGCCGACGATGTCGATGAAGAGGACATGAGCGATCTCCAGCGCGATCTCTTTTTTGATCTCAGTGGACATTTCGGTGCTCCCAAGGGAATGCTTAAGCTTTTCTTTTCGACAGTGCTATATCTTTCAAGATTCTGATCCGCAAACGGCGAGCTAGTTAGGATATTGGAAATAGCACTCAGCCATGGCACGACTTCACGAATATCAAGGCAAAGCAATTCTCGCCGTCAACGGATTCAACATTCCGCGTGGACGCGCCGCTTCGACTGCGGATGAAGCCATCGCGATAGCGAAGGAACTCGCCGCAGGCAAGAAAGCCGCCGAAGTCGTGATCAAAATTCAGGCTTGGACTACAGGGCGCGCCGGTATTGGTGGTGTGGCCTTCGCCAAAAGACCGCCCGATGTTCGCGGTCACGCGGCACGGATGCTGGAGATGAAGGTCGGACAATTCCCAGTCGAAGCCGTATTGGTGGAAGAGAAGGTTGACATCGAGCGGGAATTTTTTCTTTCGTTTGCGATTGATGACGCGGCCCGTGCACCGGTGATTATTTTTGCGGGCGGCGGCGGCACTGGAATCGAAGAGCGCGCTGCCTCAACGCGACGCATTCCCTGCGATGTGAACAGCGGACCATTTAGTTCGGCTGTTAATAAAGCTGTCGCTTCGTGCGGACTTTCATCAACGCAGTCCGCCCAGCTTGCCGACTCGATTCAAAAATTATTTGCCGCCGCGCGCAGCGTTGAAGCCCGGTCGCTTGAGATCAATCCGCTCGTTCTGACCAAAGAAGGCCAGTTCGTCGCCGCTGATTGCCGCATTACGATCGATGATTACGCCGTTGTGCGTCATCCCGAACTCAAAATCGAGATTGCGCGCGAGTTCGATCATCCGCCGACCGCTCTTGAGCGCGTTGCTTACGCCGTCGAACAAAGCGATCATCGAGGCACATTTTATTTCGCGCAGTTGGCAACGACAGCCACCAAGGATTCCAAAGGTCTAGTTGGTTTTCACGGCGCGGGAGGCGGCGGGTCGATGATGTCGATGGACGCAATCGTGAACGCGGGATTTACCATCGCCAATTTCACCGACACCAGCGGCAATCCGTCCGCGTCCAAGGTGTATCGCGCCGGGCGAATCATTTTGGCCCAGCCCGGGTTGGTGGGATATTTCGGTTCCGGCTCCGGCGTTGCGAGTCAGGAACAATATTGGTCCGCCTACGGGCTGGCCAAAGCATTCTGGGAACTCGATCTCGATATTCCCGCCGTGATTCGCTTAGGGGGGAATACGGAAGATCGCGCCGTCGATATTTTAGGTCGAATGTCCAAGCTGCTTCGCGCGCCGGTCGAGGGTTATCGCAAAACGGACGCGCCCGCCAAAATCGCCGGGCGCTTCGCGGATCTTGTGGCGGGCGCGGGCGGGACAAAATGGAAACCCCGCGCGCCACGGGTGCCAAAGTTCGTAAGTAATAAATCGGCCACACAGCTTCCCGTGAAAAGTGGTCGTGTCTGGATCGACACCGAGAAATGGCCGGAGATTCGCCGCGTGGTCGAAACACACTCTGGCGGATTGATCGTCGATCATAAAGGTGCACCCGCCCCGCTAAGCGGGGAGGAGTTCGCGACAAAAGATTCCGAGTTGCTCGCGTGCGATGTCGAGTGTCGACTCGCCGGAGTCGACGGCTTTTACCTTGAACTCGATATTCCCGGCCTGGACGAATTAATTGGAGGCTTGCGCTAAATGGCAATTTTGATCGACGAAAAAAAGCGCGTTCTGGTGCAAGGAATCACCGGCCGCGAAGGTCAGGCGCGCACGCGATTGATGCGCGACTACGGAACCAATGTCGTGGCGGGCGTGACGCCCGGCAAAGGCGGCGAAACTGTTCTTGGAGTGCCGGTGTTCAACACGCCGCAGGAAGCGGTGAACGCGCTCGGAAAGATCGACATCTCCGTTCTGTTTGTGCCCGCGGCCGGCGTAAAGGACGCGGCCATTGCGGCGATTGAAGCTGGGATCAAACTCACCGTGCTCGTCCCCGATCGCGTACCGGTGTGGGACGCGATGCAGATTGCAGCGGCCGCCAAAGCGAATGGCGCGATGTTTGTCGGACCGAACACCCTCGGAGTTTTGAGTCCGGGCAAAGCCGTGGTCGGAATGATCGGTGGTCGCGCTGAAAGTGCGAGACAATGGTTCAAGCCCGGAATTCCAAAAGGTGTGGGAGTGATCAGTCGTTCCGGCGGGATGGCTTCGAGCACCGGTTATTATTTGGGACAAGCCGGTGTGCGCATTTCCACCATTGCGCACATTGGCGGCGACGCCGTTCTCGGAATTCGTATTCCCGATGCCGCGCTGATGTTTGAAGCCGATCCGCTCACTGAAGCGATCGTGATCTTTGGCGAAATTGGTTCGTCCCAAGAAGAGGAATTGGCGCAATTAATTCGCGATCGAAAAATTACCAAGCCGGTTATCGCGTACATCGGTGGCAAGGCGGCGCGCGAAGGCACACGCTTCAGTCACGCGGGCGCGATCATTGAAGGCGGGCGCGGCACGCATGCCGGCAAAGTGAAGGCGTTGCGCGAAGGAGGCGCGACCGTGGTCGATGCATTCGGTGAATTGCCGAGCGCGGTAGTGGAAATTCTCGAACGAATGAAAGGACAGAGTCTTATGAGTGAAACCGATAAAAACGCCGTCTGGAACACCGCGGTCACACGTGTTGAGCCCAATCGAGTCGCGGTGCGTGGATACGATATCGCAGAGCTGATGGGGCGCGTGTCGTTCGGCGCGGCGGTGCATTTAATTTTAACCGGCGAATTGCCATCGCCACCGCTCGCTCGCTTGATGGACGCGATCTTGGTGTCGTCAATCGATCATGGCGCTACGCCTCCCAGCGCATTGGCGGCGCGTACTGCCGCATCGACTGGTGCTTCGTTAAGCGCGTCGGTCGCCGCCGGCATCATGTCGATCAATCGGCATCACGGCGGCGCGATTGAAGACTGCGCCCGAGCACTGAAAAAAATCGCCGATCGCGCAACTACTGAATCCATTTCGATAGATGAAGCCGCCACCCGCACGCTCGCGGCCATGAAAGAAGCCGGCGAGCGCATGCCTGGATTTGGTCATCGCTATCACACCAAGGACCCGCGCACTGCACGCTTATTCGAATTGGCGCGCGAAGCCGGCGTCGACGGGCCGCATATGAAAGCGGCGCGGGCCGTGGAAAAATCGTTCGCCGACGCGAAAAAAGCTTTGCCGATCAATGTGGACGGTGCCATCGGGGCCATTCTCGCCGACTTGGGAATGAATCCTGCCGCGTTCAACGGGATCTTTATGATCGCACGAACGCCCGGACTCGTGGCGCACGTGATCGAAGAGCAAACTCGCGAGAAACCGATGCGCCGCATCGATCCAGTCAATCACGGCTACGACGGCCCCGCAGCTCGATCTCTAACCACGAATCGACACGAATAAACACGAATTTATAAAACAATTCGCTCCCACTCCAATTTGGCGTGCTTAAAATTAAGGATAACTCCAACGCGCAGGTTCGTGATCCGCAAATAGTTCAACATCAGCCCGCGCTCGTGATCAGTGATTCGGTCGATCACCTTCGTATCTGTTCGTGTCCATTGGTGTTCATTAGTGGTTAATCATGAATTAGAGTTGATGTCACGACCATGACAACGACCAAGCAAACCAGTTACGGCGTCAAAGAAATCGCGAAGCTTTTTCCCAGCTTGATGAAGATCAAGCAGAAATCATTGCGCGAAAAAGTAGCGGCGGTCTGGAACGAAGCGATCACTACAGGCTGCGGCGGGAAAGGCTGGACCTTTGCCGAACTTCGCGCGGTCAAGTTCACGTTGTTGGCCGGCGACATCGACATGAAATTTGTCGAACATCTTAATTCCTGCGCACTCCAATGCATTGCGATCGCGGACGTCCTGAAGCGCGCGTTCCGCTGTAGCATTCCCATCCAACGCGATTATCTCATCGCCGGCGCTTTGCTAGCCGATGTCGGCAAGCCGCTCGAGTACGATAAGGACGCGTCGGGCACGGTGACTCAGGGAAAATTTGGGCAACAAGTGCGGCATCCGTTCAGCGGAGTCGCGCTCGCCTATAAGCACGGCATTCCGGGTGAAGTCATGCACATCATCGCCACGCACAGTCATGAAGGCGATAAGGTCGAGCGCTCGATCGAGTCGATCATTTTTCATCACGCCGACTTTGTCGACTTCGATATCGCCAAGTTTCTGGGCAAGCGCGCTGCCAAGAGGTGATGTCGGATCTTTTACCCGCGAATCACACGAATCACGCTAAAAAAATCCCAGACAAAATGGATTGAGAAGAAATTCGCGTTAATTCGCGCTTGCCGCGCCGTAGTCGAATAGGCAAAGGCGGGTGTTTGGCCGGCGACTTTCTTAAATTGATCTGCGAGTCATGCGTTTTATTTTAGAAGCAAACTGATATGGGCCTCACGCTGGTCGAAAAGATTGCCGCGCGTCACGCGGATGGAGTTACGCCCGGCACGGCAGTTCATGCCGGCGATTTCGTTTCCATTCGTCCGCGTCATGTGATGACGCACGACAACACCGGCGCGGTGATTCCAAAGTTCAAACAGATCGGCGCGACGACCATCGCCAATCCAGCGCAACCC
>JALYKJ010000002.1 GCA_030774845.1 Verrucomicrobiota bacterium | reverse complement strand
CGGCCATTCAGCGAGGACAGTCGAGGAATCTCTCTTACTATTTCTGAGCCGGAAATATCTTGAGATGTCTTCCCGCGACTGCGGGACTCGACATGACAAAGGATTAGTCTTGTCACTGGTCACTTGTCACTTTTCACTCCTGTTCGATGGAGCGGCCGTCGATCTGGGTCATCATTGTCGTGTTGTTGCTCGGCGTTTTGTTTCTGCGCGAACCGCGCTTTCAACGGTCTGAGGAATATTTTTTGCGCTGGCTGATTCGACATTCGCAACCAGTGGCGAAAGCAGTGCCGATGACGATCGTCGAAACGGGCCGCGAAAATCCACCTGCGCCGCTGGAGACCGCTTTGTTTCTCCAGGGCGCGCTGGAATTTAAACCGACCGTCATCGCAATCGAACCCGTTTTGCAATGGGGCCAGCGCAGCAAAGATCAGGAGCAGATTTTCATCGATCAGGCGATGCGTGTTCCGAAGCTGATGCTCGGTGCGGAATTGACCTCGGCGCCTGATCCGGATGCGCCGGTCGCTGAAATTACCGGTTTTCCCCGCGTAACCGGCCGCCGTGGTGATCTTCCTGAGTTTTCGGGGATCGAGCATCAACCGGGCGAAGATGTTCGGATTCTTTCCACGCTTGGCTTCATCAATTTGCCTGAAGAAAGCGCGGATGATGTCCACGTCCCATTATTATTTCAGTATCGCGGTGAGGTGATTCCGTCGTTTGCGCTCCAAGCCGCGCTTCTTTGGATGCGCCTTACGCCGGGCGAAGTAAAGATCGACATCGGCACGGCGATTACGCTTCCGAACGGAACCAAAATTCCGATTCGTTCAGACGGCACGCTGTTAGTCAATCCGCGCATGGGGCAGCGAGCGCGCCAGATCACGCTGAACGAACTCTTTCTCGCAGCCCAACAACACGAAAGTGGCGCGGCCACGGCGATCCGGCTGGAAGATATTCGAACGCAGCTGGTGTTGGCGCGCCCGGAAACCAAAACGCCTGATTTGTTCGCGGCCGCCGTGGCCGCGATCCAAACGAAGTCATTTGTTCGCCGGGTCAGCTGGATTTTCGATTGCGCAATGGTCGTTCTCGCGGCGGCGTTGAGCGGCGCGCTCCGGCGATTCTCCCGCATCGATCTGATCATGGGCGCGATTGCGTTCACGGCCGCGTATTGTTTGATTGCGCTCGCGATCATTTCGCGTTTTTCAATTTGGATCCCGGCCTGGTTGCCGCTTGGAGCGGCTTGGATTTCGGTTTTGTTCGCGATCATTCTTCCGAAACCGAAGGATTCTGTGCGCACGCCATTGCGGCGCCGCCTCCAGCGCCCTAGGCGAAGCACCAAACCCCAATGACCAAGCGCCAAAGAAATCCCAATAACCGAGGGCCGGATCGGATCCGCGCGAAATCGCTTTTTGAAGATTGGAGTTTGAGATTTCCCTGGGTATTGGAGCTTGGGATTTGGTGTCTTAGCTAACGATGTCTCACGTCTCCATCGAACAGCGTGTGGATCGGTTACAAGCCGGCGGTATCATCGACATGCATTTCGATTTGCCGATGGATTTGTACGAAAAGCGCGCTCAGCCAAATGTCCTCGCCACGGAATTTTTACGGGAGTTCGAAGCCGGCGGAATGGGGCTCATTGGCGCGGCCATCTATATCGAAGATCGGTATCTTCCGGGGCGCGGGTTGCAGGTGGCGCTTGACCAAATTACGCGGCTTTACACCGAAGCCGAGCAATCGAAGCGCTGTGTGATTTGTCGCAGCCACCATGAAATTTCGCGCGCACTCGATTCCAAAAAGATCGGCTTTCTCATCACCATGGAAGGCGTCGAACCGCTCGGCGACGATTTGAATCTGCTGCGCGCATTTTATGAACTCGGTGTCCGCGCAATCGGACTGACGCACGCCCGCACAAATGCCGCTGGTCACGGTGGTATCTTTGCGGCCAGCGGCTCATCACTGGAAGGATTAACGCCGTTCGGTCGCGATCTTGTCCGCGAATGCGAAAAGCTCGGCGTGATCGTCGATCTTGCCCACATCAATCCGGCCGGCTTCAAAGAGATTGTCGATTTTACGACCAAGCCGTTCATTATTTCGCACACGAACGCCAGGAAATTTTACGATATCGAACGCAACACCAGCGACGAGCAGATCAAGATGATCGGCGAACGCCGCGGCGTAGTCGGGATCAATTCAGTCCTGGTCAGCCCCGAGCAAAAGGGGAGCACGCTGGATTGTTATATCGATCATATCGAGCATGTCGCGAGTTTGATCGGGATTGATTGCGTCGGGATCGGCTTCGATTTTTTCGAGTTCATTTACCGGCAATGGCCGGAATCAAAGAAGAAGTGGATGGCGGAAAAATTAACGACTCCGCATTTCATTTCTGATCTGACGAATCATTCGCACGCTCGAAATCTCACGCGGAGACTGATCGACCGCGGCTTCAGCGACGAGGACATCGAGAAAATTCTCCGCGAAAACTGGCTGCGCATTTTTGGAGCGTGGCTGTAGGGCTGTCTCTTGATCTTGCTCTTACTCTTACTCTTGCTCTTACTCTTGCTCGTGCTCACTCTGGCAGAATGAACCCCCGTTTTGATCATGAAAAACTTAATGTCTATCAAGCTTCACTTAAATTTGTAGCATGGGGCACGGAGCTAATCTCCAAGATCCAAGCCAAAGCTGCGGTAAAAGACCAACTCGATCGGGCTTCTACGAGCGTCCCACTCAATATTGCGGAAGGAAACGGCAAATTCGCGATTAGAGATCGTTGTCGCTATCTTGATTTCGCGGGTGGTTCTGCGCTTGAGTGCGCAGCCTGTCTCGATGTTTTAGTCGCGAAGCGACTAACTGACACAACAAGTGTAATGGCAGGAAAGCAACAGCTCTTCGAAATCGTCTCCATGCTGATGGGTTTGATCAACAGCCTTACATCGCGCGTTGGGGAAGAACCCGGCGAATATCCGTCTTCCGGAGAGTAAGAGCAGGAGTAAGAGCACGAGTTCACTTTGAAATTCATCAATCTGGCGCGCCGAACTGAGATTGGCGCCAATTCGTACTATTTAGAGGCCGGCGACCGTCGCCTCGTTCTCGACTCCGGGATGCATCCGAAGTTTGAAGGCGAAGAGGCGCTCCCGAATTGGAAGGCGCTCGCCGATCGTCGGCTCGATGCCATCATTGTTTCGCACTCCCACCAAGATCACATCGGCACATTGCCCGTTTTGATGCGGCGCCAACCACAGGCGCGTGTGTTCATGACCGAACCGACGACCGAAATCGGCAGCGTGTTGCTGCACAACTCGGTCAACGTGATGACGCGGCAACGCGAAGAGTTCGGGACGACCTTGTATCCGCTCTTCACCCATCGCGAGACCGATCGCGCCGCCGACCGTTGGCAATCGTGCGCGCTACGGCAGCCTTACACACTCTCGGGAGAACGAGGAGCCGGCGCTGACGGTGACACAGTCACGTTCGAATTTTTCGAAGCCGGACATGTGCTCGGTTCCACTGGAATTCTCATTCGCGGCGAAGGGCGCACGCTGTTTTACACAGGCGACGTCAATTTTGATGATCAAACGATTGCGCAGGCGGCGGTTTTTCCGGAAGAGAAGATCGACATCCTCATTATAGAATGCACTCGCGGTGATACGCCCGTGCCGGCGGCCTGGTCGCGCGCGGGCGAGGAACAACGTCTCGCGCAATCGATTGAAAACGCGTTCGCGCGCGGAGGTTGCGTCCTGATTCCCGTGTTCGCGCTCGGAAAAACGCAGGAAGTGTTGGCGATGCTCTACAAATTACGCCGGGAAAAAATTCTCGATTTCCCGATCTACATCGGCGGACTCAGTTCAAAGATCACCGACATTTACGATCGGCGCGCGCAAACGGGACGGCGCCAGCTTCCGTGTCTGCAATTGCTCGACGAATTGCGCCCGTTTGTTTTGAACGCCGAAACCATTCACGACGCGCGAACACGCGCTGGACGCGTTTATGCGCTTTCCAGCGGGATGATGACGCCGAAAACTCTCTCCAACATTTTCGCGCAGCGAATCGTCGATCAGCCACGCCATTCCATTTTCTTCGTTGGTTACGCCGATCCGGAATCGCCCGCCGGAATTTTGCGAAACGCACTGGCAAACGAACAGGTAACGCTTGATTCAGGCGAAGCGCCTCAACGCGTGCGCTGTCACATCGAACAGTTTCAATTCAGCGCGCACGCATCGCGGGAATCGCTTATTGCATTCGCGGAACGGCTCGCGCCAAAAAAAGTTTTGCTCGTCCATGGCGATCCGTTGGCGGTGGAGTGGATGCGCGCACGCCTCGCGTCCGATTTGCCCAATTCAGAAATCATCGTGCCGACCCCGGGAATGGAATTGGAATTGTGATGCAACCTTTTCGCAAGAGTTTCCCACGTGTCATTCCGAGCGAACGCGAGGGATCTCTCATTTTGTTGTTCGTCACGCTCATTAATTAGTGTGATCGATCACCCACTGTGAGATTCTTCGCTTCGCTCAGAATGACAGCATGAGAGTTGTCTCCTGGAACATCAATTCGCTGCGCAAACGTCAGGACCGATTGTTCGCGTGGCTCGAAAATATCGCACCGGATATTGTTTGTTTGCAGGAAACGAAATGCACCGATGAACAATTTCCGGCGCTGGCGCTCCAATCGGCCGGTTACGACTCCGCTTATCACGGCGAGAAATCTTACAACGGCGTCGCGATTCTTTCGAAAACGAAACTGAAGGAAGTTCGCGCGTCGCTCTGTGATGAAGTTGTCGATCCGCAAGCG
>JALYKJ010000001.1 GCA_030774845.1 Verrucomicrobiota bacterium | reverse complement strand
ACCTCATTCAGCCGCGTTTTTTTGACTCAACGCTCTGGAATTATTCAGGCGCGCCGGCGAGCGCATTTTACATGGACGATATCTGGATCAGCGGAAATCTTGATCGTCGCGGCGTCGAGAAATTCGTGGTGCCAACTTCGGCGATGATGCGAACGGTCCGTCAACAAACCGGGACGATGTCCTTGCATCGCGTGCCACGAGGTCGCACTTATCACAACAACGAAGTCGTCGAATATTTTCGCGACACCTGGAACGTGTTCTCGTCGCGTTGGACGATGGCATTGTCGATCTTTCCGAAGCTTCTTCACTTCGTTCGACCGAATTCCAAATCTAAATCCCGTAATATTTCTTCAGACCCCAGACGCGAAGGCGCTGGGGCAGAAATCGGAAAATAAACGGCGCGATTTTTGATTGGAAGATGTCGCCGACCGTTATGCGCGGCGGCGGACTCGTCGAGTCGATCAACCGCAGCACATGTTCTGCGACCAGCTTCGGCTTCGGCGCGTTCTTCATGTTGCGATCGACCGCAGCCCACGTTTTCCCAACTCGCGCTTCGTAGCGTGGATCGTGTTCCGGCCTTCTCACGACCGCGTCGTCGAACGCCGTCGCAATATCTGCCGGCTGAAGATCGACTACGCGAATATTGGCATCGGGCAACTCGAGTTGGATCGACATCGTGAAGGCGGCCATCGCGGCCTTAGCGGCGTTGTAGGCGGCCATGAATGGCACCGGTAATCGCGACGCGAGCGACGTGATGTTGATGATCAACCCTTCGCCGCGCGGGCGCATTGCCGCCAGCGCCAATCGCATCAACTGAAGATGACCAAATAGCAGGATGTGAAATTGTTTTTCGACTTCGGCATCGGAAAGATGCTCGGCCGGACCGAAGTGGCCGCTGCCCGCATTGTTGATCACAACATCGAAATGACCCGCTTCGGAAAGCGCGCATTTGAACGCTTCATCGATTGAACGCGGATCGTTCAAGTCCAACCGCACCGGACGCAATCGCTGCAATTGTTCGAGATGAATTAAATTGCGCGACGTGCCCCAGACTTCGTCCCCACGCTCGGTCAGTGAATTCGCGATTGCCAGGCCGATCCCGGAGCTCGCTCCCGTTAAAAAAACCTTTTTCATAACACGGCGCGCCACTTCACTTGGAGGTTAGGTAATTGCGGATCAAAAGACGCTCGAAAGCCTTTTTAGATTCCCCGGATACTCGTAGACAAAGATGTTGCGGCCTGGAAATTGTTTCAGAAGAGCGTCTCGTTTGGGTTGGTCGCACCAGCTAAAATACAAGTTGTCGGCCGACGATAGCACTGGCGGGTTTCGAGTAAGATCGCCCCTGACTGTCTTGTAGGTCCCCGTCTTGAGCAGGACGATATTCTTCCCGTCTCTGATTTGTCGGACCGTTCGCTCGAGGTCTCGCCGCCAGTACATTGTATAGCCCTCTTTGGCCGCGAATGTCACGCTGCATACAATCAGGCTAACGATAGCGAAGTTCCACAGGCGCCCGGCAGCCGGTGATGGATGTTGACAGGTCCACCGGTAAATGTCCACGACGGCCAGCACCAAGAATGGGAAGTAGGCCAGGAAGTAGCGAGGACCCGGGCCACCGATAGACGCCGGATAGAAAAAGTAAATCGCGACGTTCATTAAGAACAATGCGAGGTACATCTTGACCTTGGGAGGTGGCCGATATCGTCTCCAGAGAACGACCAACAGGAGCGCGGGCGGGAAGATCCAGAGAAGATTTGCCAGGCGAATCAACGTCACAACAAACCCATTCCATGAGATCATGAGACGGTCATTAATGCTTTCTGATGAGCGGTGGAGCGCCGCCGGAACGCAGAAGGGATCGCCCGAGAGCAGCGCGTTGTATACAAGGTTGCCGCTGGCGAGCAGCCCGAACCCGATTCCGAATAGCATTAGGTCCGCGAACTTCTTGCGCCAAAGCAGGCTGACTCCGATCCAGGCGGCCAGGGGAATCCAATCGATATAACGGATCATCGCGGCATAGCCAAGAAGAGCTCCGGCAATGAATAGCCAAAGTT